>CACWVH010000078.1 GCA_902764235.1 uncultured Ruminococcus sp. | reverse complement strand
CCCGTCCCCCTTCCCAAAGGGAAGGGGGAGAATTCAGGGGACGGCGGCAGGCGTGCGCAGCACGCCTGCCGCCTAACTAAAATGAAAACCCGGAAGGTTAAAAAAAACGATTTAATTCAATTTCACGGATTCAGGTATGAATTAACCGGGCGCTGCCCGGATGAAAGGAATGTAAAGAATGAAAAAATATAATGCGGTAATTTTCGATATGGACGGGGTAATATTCGATTCCGAAAAAATGTATATGGAATGCTGCATACAGGCAGCTAAGATATTCGGCGCCGAAAATATCGAAAAGGTCGTTCTCTCATGTATCGGAGTCAATACGGAAAATACATTCAGGATATACAGAGAGGCCTACGGAGATGATTTTCCGCTGGAGGAATTCTGGAAGGAGGCAACAGGCCGCTTTGCAGAAATGGCTCAGGACGGACTGCTTCCTGTGAAGGAGGGTGCTCAGGCTTTGCTGAGTTTTCTCAGAGAAAAGAATATACCGCTGGCACTTGCATCATCGACAAGGACTGAAATGGTGCTTCGTGAGCTTAAAGCTGCCGGTCTGGACGGATATTTTGATGTGATAACCGGCGGCGATATGACAAGCAAAAGCAAGCCTGAGCCTGATATCTTTCTTCTTGCAGCTGAAAAACTCGGGGTCAGTGCGGCTGACTGTATAATAATCGAGGACAGCTTTAACGGAGTCAGGGCAGCAAGAGCAGCAGGAGCGTTTGTTATTATGGTTCCGGATATTGCTCAGCCGGATGATGAAATGAAAATGGCTGCCGATCTGATACTACCGTCTCTGGTGGAAGTCAGGGAAAAAATAACAGAGCTGATTCTGTGAAAGTGACTGTAATCAGCTGACATAAAAGCCGGAGCTCTGAACACAAAGCAAAACGACAGCGCAGGCACTGCGTGCACTCCGCCCGGCGGGTGTGTCTGTACATAATATTATATTTCAGTGCTTTTATGGCAGGCTTTTTTGATCAAAATATGCGAATTGTTATTTTAAGTATTGATAAAAAATTATCATAGTGTTATACTTTGATATATTGCCCGGATCTTCCGGTTATGGTCAGGAAAATGCTGAACTATCTGTTGAATGGCATATGTAATGTGAGATAATGCCTTATATTACGCCGCCGGGAGAGACAGGAGCTTGTGAAAAGGGAAAGGGAGGAAATATGCTTCAGGTAAAAAATATAAAAAAGGAATATGTTACCGGGGAACTCAGACAGACTGCGCTTGATGATGTTTCTCTGAATTTCAGGGACAATGAGTTTGTTGCGATTCTTGGCCCCAGCGGCTCCGGTAAGACGACCTTGCTCAATATCGTGGGCGGTCTGGACAGATATGACAGCGGTGATCTGATTATAAACGGTATTTCTACAAAGAAATATAAGGACAGGGACTGGGATGCGTACAGAAATCATACCATCGGCTTTGTTTTCCAGAGCTATAATCTGATACCTCACCAGAACATACTTTCAAATGTAGAGCTTGCTCTTACCATTTCAGGCGTATCAAAATCAGAGCGCCGGAAAAGAGCTGTTGAGGCTCTCGAAAAGGTAGGACTGGGCGAACATAAGCATAAGCGTCCGAATCAGCTTTCAGGCGGTCAGATGCAGCGTGTTGCCATTGCAAGAGCACTTGTAAACAATCCTGATATCCTGCTTGCGGATGAGCCGACAGGTGCGCTTGACAGTGAAACAAGCGTTCAGGTCATGGATATGCTCAAGGAGGTCGCAAAGGACAGGCTTGTAATTATGGTAACCCATAACCCGGAGCTTGCCGAACAGTATTCTACAAGAATAGTCAGGCTCAGGGACGGCAGAATCACCTCCGACAGCAACCCTCTTGAGATAGACCAGTCACAGCAGAAGGAACCTGAGCATAAGAAAATGGGCAAGACCTCAATGTCTTTTCTCACTTCTCTTTCGCTGAGCTTCAATAACCTCAGGACAAAAATGGGAAGAACCTTTCTCACTGCCTTTGCAGGGTCTATCGGTATCATCGGAATTGCTCTGATACTGTCAATTTCAAACGGTGTGAATAATTATATTACAGATATACAGCGCGACGCAATGTCCTCATATCCGATCACAATAGATGCCCAGAGCATAGATATCTCATCACTGATGGATATTTCGGCTGAGAACGCCGATAAGGACGATATTGACCATGAAAAGGACGCTGTTTATTCAAATGGCGGCAGACTCGAAAGCTTTGCGGATTTTTCATCAAGCATTACGGAAAACAATCTGACAAAATTCAAGAAATATCTTGATAACGAAAAAAGCGATATAAGGAATTATATAGGTGAGAACGGTATCGTATACAGCTATCAGACCAAGTTTGACGCTTACGGCTTTGACAAGGATGATAAGCTTGTGAATTTTGACGGTACCACTCTTAATGATGATGTAATGGGGTCCTTCGGATTTTCCACCACCGGTGATATCAGCGGAATGAGTACGTTTTCATCAACTATGATATCCAAGGTGAATACAAACAATATGTCCCAGATACTGCCCGGTACAGGCAGTGATATGATCGCTCCGGCGGTAAAGGACAATTATGAGGTTCTTTACGGAAATTATCCAAAAAATTATGATGAGGTCATTATTGTTCTCGACCATAATAACGAGCTTCCTATTTACGAGCTTTATCAGATGGGCTTTCTTCCGTCCACTGAGTACAAGGAGCTTATGAAGAAGATCACAGCAAGCGAAAAGGTGGATATTGAGACAGTAAAGCTGAGCTACGAGGATATATGCAAGCATCCGATATATATTCTTCCCGCAAGCGACAGCTATGTGAAGAATGAAAAGGGTCTTTACGAAAAGGTGACCGATCAGGAGGAGCTTACCGGGATCGTAAAGGAAAAGGCGATCAAGCTGAAAATAACGGGTATCATCAGACCTAAGGACGATGATAATCCGGAGCTTATCAAAACAGCGGTTGGCTATACAAGGGCACTTACGGATCATCTGATCGAATATGCAGAAAACAGCGAGATCGTCAAGGCTCAGAGAGATAATGAAAAAGTAAACGTCACCAACGGCATGAGCTTTGAGCCGAAGGATGACGATGACAAGATCGATGATGTAATGACATATTTCAGGAACATGGGTGTTTCTCAGAAAGCAAAGCTTATGAAAACATTCATGGGAAGTGCGCAGGCTGCGGCTAAGTCAGCAGGCGGCATGAGCATTGGCGGTGACGGCAGTCAGCAGGACAAGGCTTCTCAGATGATGGCGAATTTTTCAAAAATGAGCGAATCAGAGCTTGCAGAGCAGTTTGACAAATATCTGGAAAATGCAGGCGACAAAATGCTGCTTTCAATGTATGATAATTATATTACTCCCGGTGATTTTGAAAACAATCTGACGCTTTTCGGTGTTATCAGCATGGATGCACCTACGTCAATTGAGATTTATGCAGACACCTTTGAAAATAAGGACAGGATCTCGGAATGTATTGAAAAATACAATGAAAAAGCTGATGAAAATGACAAGATAGTCTATACTGATTATGTAGGACTTCTTATGTCATCTGTTACAACGATAGTAAATGTAATATCCTATGTACTGATCGCCTTTGTTGCGGTTTCTCTGATAGTTTCCTCGATAATGATCGGAATTATAACATATATTTCCGTACTTGAGAGGACAAAGGAGATCGGTATACTGCGTGCCATCGGTGCTTCAAAGAAGAATATTTCTCAGGTATTCAATGCCGAGACCTTCATTATCGGATTGTTCTCGGGCGTACTCGGAATACTGGCAACGCTTCTGATGCTGCTGCCGATCAATGCGGTGATTCATGTTATCGCAGAAACCAATAATGTTAATGCTTCGCTTCCGGTTGCCAGCGGATTCATACTGATAGCGCTGAGTGTTATACTCACGCTTATCGGCGGTCTGATACCGGCTAAGAAGGCTGCAAAGCAGGATCCTGTAAAGGCTCTCAGAACAGAATAAAAAAATTATGCACCGTATGTGTTTGTACGGTGCATTTTTTCAGTGATTCCTTAATAAAGCTGTATGAAACAGCGGCAGGCTGTTCCTTAGATGGATAAGCCTGCCGCTGTTATTATGTATCACCTGAATCCGTGAAACTCATTATTGATTGTTCTGAAAAACCCAGAGATAATGGGACGGCGTCAGGCGTGCTGCGCACGCCTGACGCCTGGCTGAAATGAAAACCCGGAAGGTTTAAAAAAAGATTTAATTCAATTTCACGGATTCAGGTATCAGTCTATAACGTCCCAGAAGTTATCGAGAGTTGCAAAATAATCCTCAACTGTTTCTGCTCTGCGTATCTCTGTGACAGAGCCGTCCTCTCTGAGAAGCAGCTCAGCGCTTTTGAGCTTGCCGTTATAATTATATCCCATTGCAAAGCCATGTGCGCCTGTGTCGTGGATTACAAGAATATCGCCCATTTCTATCTCAGGAAGCTTTCTGTCAATTGCGAATTTATCATTGTTTTCGCAGAGTGAGCCTGTGATATCATATGTATGGTCACACGGGGCGTCCTCCTTGCCGAGAACAGTGATATGATGATATGCGCCGTACATTGCAGGACGCATAAGGTTTACTGCACAGGCATCAACGCCGATGTATTCCTTGTGAGTATGCTTTTCATGGATGGCTGTTGTTACAAGATGGCCGTAGGGCGCAAGCATGAATCTGCCAAGCTCAGTGTAAATGCTTACATCTCCGAGACCTGCCGGAACAAGTATCTCGTCAAATGCCTTATGAACTCCCTCACCGATAACAAGGATATCGTTAGGCTCCTTGTCGGGTGTATAGGGAACGCCTACGCCGCCTGAAAGGTTGATGAAGCTGATGTCAACATCTGCCTCTTTTTTGATCTCGACAGCAAGCTCAAAAAGTATCTTCGCAAGAGTCGGATAGTATTCGTTTGAAACGGTATTGCTTGCAAGAAAGGCGTGTATGCCGAATTTCTTTGCACCCTTTGATTTAAGGATCCTGTAAGCCTCAATGATCTGCGGCTTTGTCATACCGTATTTTGCGTCTCCGGGATTATCCATTATTGTTGTGGAAATGGAGAACTTTCCGCCGGGATTATAGCGGCAGCATATTGTCTCTGGAATACCGCAGGCTTTTTCAAGAGCTTCGATATGCGTGATATCATCAAGATTGATGATAGCGCCGATCTCGTTTGCATAGCGGAATTCCTCAAGGGGAGTATCGTTGGATGAGAACATGATCTCAGGGTTTTTAAAGCCGCATTTTTTACTCATAAGAAGCTCGCTGTATGAGGAACAGTCCGTGCCGCAGCCCTCCTGCCTGAGTATCTTGAGAATAGTCGGGTTAGGTGTAGCCTTCACAGCAAAATACTCACGGAAGCCCTTATTCCATGAAAATGCCTGATAAAGCTTTCTTGCATTCTCTCTGATAGCTTTTTCGTCATATATATGAAAAGGCGTGGGGAATCTGCTGATAATTTCTTCTGCCTGTGCTTTTGTAATAAAAGGTTTTTTTGTCATATCCATCCCTCCGGAAAATTTAAAAATACATATTTATATTACAATATCATGCCGCTTTTTGTCAATATTTTTCGTCATTTTTTTCACAGGTCACAGCCGGCCACACCGGTTCACTGAAATCAATTTTTAAAATCTTCTCATAATTGATACCGAAGGGGTGCGGGGGCGACCGGAAAGCCCCCGCATTTCGCTTCAAATTTAAGTAAAATGTAAGAAAAAAGGTTAAATAATATTTCTTTTTAAAAAAATTGATTTCCGTGACACCGGTTGTAAGTGTATTGAAAAATAACGTGAAGTGTGTTAGAATATGGGTAACTGTAATAAACCGATTTTTATCGGAGATAGGTGGATAATTATGGCAGTAAAAAGAATTTTTGTGGAAAAGAAAAGCGGCTTCGATGTAGAGGCGTCCAATCTTACAGCTGACATTCAGAAAAGTCTCGGTCTGACGGCTGTTGAAAATGTAAGAATAATCAATCGCTATGATATCAGCGGTATTGACGGTGAGGATTTTGAAAAGGCTAAGAAAACTATCCTCAGCGAAACCAATGCTGATACTGTTTATGACGAGGTACTCCCTGAGGACAGCGAATACCGTATTTTTGCAATGGAATATCTCCCCGGTCAGTACGATCAGAGAGCGGATTCCGCAGCTCAGTGCGTTCAGCTTCTTACTCAGGGTGAGCGTCCGCAGGTAGTTTCTGCTAAGGTTATCGGCGTAAAGGGAAATATCAGTGACGCTGATTTTGACAAGATCAGGCATTATCTTATCAACCCCGTTGAATCAAGGGAGGCTTCCCTTGATAAGCCTGAGTCACTTGATATGAAAGCCGATGTTCCGGCTGATGTTGCCGTTGTTGAGGGCTTTATAAAGTGGAATGATGATGAAATGAAGCAGTATTTCGACAGCATGGGCTTTGCTATGACTTTGTCAGATCTGAAATTCTGCCGTGATTACTTCCGTGACGATGAACACAGAGACCCGACTGTTACAGAGCTTCGTGTTATTGATACATACTGGTCGGATCACTGCCGTCATACCACATTTCTTACAAGACTTGAGAAAATTGAAATAGAAAAAACTGAGCTTACAAAAACTATTGAGGACGCTCTTGCTCTTTACTATGAAAGCAGAGAGGAAATCTACGGCAAGGACAGCAACAGGGATGTTTCCCTTATGGATATGGCTCTTGTGGGTATGAAGCTGCTCAGAAAAAGAGGTCTTATCCCTGATCTTGACCAGAGTGATGAGATCAATGCCTGCTCTATCGAGGTGCCCGTTACTATCGACGGCAAAACAGAGCAGTGGCTCGTTCAGTTCAAGAACGAAACTCATAACCATCCTACAGAGATCGAACCCTTCGGCGGCGCTGCGACCTGTCTTGGCGGTGCTATCCGTGACCCGCTTTCAGGCCGTGCTTATGTCTATCAGGCAATGCGTGTGACAGGCTCAGGCGACCCGACTGTTCCCTTTGAAAAGACAATGGAGGGCAAGCTCCCCTCAAGAAAGATCACAACAGGTGCGGCTCAGGGCTACAGCTCATACGGCAACCAGATCGGTCTTGCAACCGGTCAGGTAGTGGAGCTTTATGATCCCGGCTATGCTGCAAAGAGAATGGAGATCGGCGCAGTTATCGGTGCTTCTCCGAAGGAAAATGTTGTCAGAGGCGTACCCTCTCCGGATGATATCATTGTTCTTCTTGGCGGAAGAACAGGCCGTGACGGCTGCGGCGGTGCAACAGGCTCTTCAAAGGCTCATACTATGGATTCTATCGAGACCTGCGGCGCAGAGGTCCAGAAGGGTAATCCCCCCACAGAAAGAAAAATACAGAGACTTTTCAGAAACAGGACTGTTTCTACTATGATAAAGCGCTGCAATGACTTCGGCGCAGGCGGCGTATGCGTTGCTATCGGCGAGCTTGCAGACGGTCTTACGGTTGACCTTGACAAGGTTACTAAGAAATATGACGGTCTTGACGGCACAGAGCTTGCAATTTCCGAATCGCAGGAAAGAATGGCTGTTGTGCTTGAGGCTAAGGATGTTGACCGCTTTATTGCAGAGGCTGACAAGGAAAATCTTGAAGCCACTGCTGTTGCGGTCGTTACTGAAACTCCCAGACTTACAATGAACTGGAGAGGAAAGACCATCGTTGACCTCAGCAGAGCGTTCCTCAATACAAACGGCGTTACACAGGTCGCTCAGGCTCATATCACAGCGCCTGACGCTGAAAAAAATTACCGTACACACGCTCCTGCCGCTCTTGCAGGCATGGATACAGCAGAAAGCTTCAGAGCAAATCTCGGCAGACTTGAGGTCTGCTCACAGAGAGGTCTTTCTGAGCGTTTTGACGCAAGTATAGGCGCAGCTACTGTAATGATGCCCTTCGGCGGAAAGACACAGCTTACTCCCGAGGAAGCAATGGCTGCAAAGATCCCCCTGCTTGAGGGTGAAACAGATGACGCTACTGCAATGTCCTTCGGATATATTCCCGGCATTGCAAAGTGGAGTCCCTTCCACGGTGCAGCGTTTGCTGTAACAGAGTCCCTTTCTAAGCTTCTTGCTATCGGCGCTGATCCGCTTACAGCAAGACTGACCTTCCAGGAGTATTTTGAAAGACTGCATGATGTTCCTGAGCGCTGGGGCAAGCCTGCGGCTGCACTTCTCGGCTCTCTTGTTGCCCAGATAAAGATGGGGCTCCCGTCTATCGGCGGAAAGGACAGTATGTCAGGCTCATTCGAGGAGCTTGATGTTCCGCCTACACTTGTAAGCTTTGCCGTGGCTATGACGAAGGCTTCAAAAACTATTTCTGCTGAATTCAAAAAGGCAGGATCAAGGGTAATATACGTTCCTGTTCCCGAGGATAAGGCTGCAATGCTGCCTGACTGGGAAAAGCTCAAGGCTGTGTATCGTGCTGTATTCGCTCTGATGAGTGAAGGCAAGGTGCTTGCGGCTTCGACTGTAAAGGAGGGCGGAGCAGCAGCTGCTGTCGCTAAGATGTCCTTCGGCAACAAGCTCGGCTTTACATTTGCAAAGGAGCTTACGGCTGATGAGCTTTATGCTCCGCTTTCAGGCTCGCTTATCCTTGAGCTTGCAGAGGGCGCAGAGCTTTCAGGAGATGTGCTTTTCTATGAGCTGGGTACTACCACAGACAAGGAAGTTATTACTGTAAACGGTGCAGAGCTTGCAATTGACGAGCTTATTGATATCTGGGAGTCAAAGCTTGAGAGTGTATTCCCCACAAAGGCTAAGTGCCCGGAGATCACGAAAAATATTCCGCTCTATACAGAAAGAAATACATCCTCGCCTGTAATAAAGACAGCAAAGCCGAAGGTATTCATACCTGTATTCCCCGGCACAAACTGCGAGGTGGATACAGCAAGAGCATTCGCCAAGGCAGGCGCAGAGCCGCAGCTTCTTATCGTGCGCAATCTTACACCGGACGCTATCGAGGAAACTATTGCTGAAATGGTAAGGCTTATAAATGATTCACAGATGATAATGCTTCCGGGCGGATTCTCAGGCGGTGACGAGCCGGACGGTTCGGGCAAGTTCATTGCAACCACCTTCCGCAATCCGAGAGTCAGCGAGGCTGTAAACGAGCTTCTTAAAAACCGTGACGGTCTTATGCTGGGTATCTGCAACGGCTTCCAGGCACTTATCAAGCTTGGTCTTGTGCCCTACGGCGAGATCAGGGAGCTGAAGGCTGACGACCCGACTCTTACATATAACACTATCGGCAGACATATTTCTCATATGGCATATACAAGAGTTACATCTGTAAAATCACCGTGGCTTTCAGGAGTAAATGCAGGCGATGTATTCTCTGTGCCGATCTCACACGGCGAGGGCAGATTCGTTGCAACTGATGAAATGCTGGATACTCTTATCAGAAACGGTCAGATCGCAACTCAGTATGTTGACCTTGAGGGTAATCCGTCGGGCAATATCGAGTTCAATACAAACGGCTCTGTTTGTGCGATCGAGGGTATCACAAGTCCGGACGGTCGTGTTCTCGGAAAGATGGGACATTCCGAAAGAAAGGGCGAAAATCTTTATTTCAATACTCCGTTTGAAAAGGATCAGAAGCTCTTTGAAAGCGGTGTAGCTTACTTTAAATAATCAATCATATTATGTTATGCCGGGCTTACCTCCCGGCATAATTTTTAAAATACTCAAGCTTCCCGCTTGATATTATACTGTCGAAATAGTTGGCTTATTATCAGGTGTTGAAAGTACGATTAATACCTGGATTGAACAGTAAAATGGTATGGGAAGTAAAATAATAATAAGAAGAATAACACTTTAATAAACAGGGAGATGATCGCATGAAAAAGGCACTATCCGTTATTTTCGCTTCACTTATGGTTTCAGCAATGCTTTCAGGATGTAAGAATACTCCGCCTGAACAGGAGTCCTTACTGTCCGGGGAAAATCAGAGCAGTGTTTCCTCCAAAGCTCAGGATTCGGAAAAAACTGATGATGATTCTCAGGCCGAGTCTGCGGATAATTCTGACGGAGATGATTCAGGCGAGGCTTCATCTGAGAAGAAGGAAAGCAGTGTTTCTCAGGACTCAGGGACAGAGGCTTCATCAGCCGTATCTCAGGGAGAAAACATTGATATTTCAGATGTCAGCGTCAGACCAGCTGACTGGGCGGCTGTGGAATGGGAGGAATATTCAAATCAGTATTTCACACTGACTATCCCGAAGGGCTGGCAGGTCCAGTGGCAGGGAGATGCAAACCGTATGGAATGGATGGCGACAGCTCCTGACGGAACTGTGGGAATGTACAATATTGACCACGACTATGCATCAAAGGACGCTTCTATGATGCAGGCCCTCGGAATGAATATGTCGCTTCAGGAGGGTACTGTGGAAGAGTATTTCAAGACAAAATATGCAGCTACAACAGAGTATTTCAATATTCAGAATTCATGCGTTCCGGCAAATAAGGAGTTTATCCAGTCTCTTATCCCGAATTATCCTATGAGGGATTATCAGACTATCTATGCGACCTTCAAGGATGATACTGTGGAGGGAGAGGGCATTTACTCAGCGGCGGTGATGGAATCCCGTGATGTTGTCATACGTGGAGCTAATTACGGAACATGGTCGATCAACTGTGTTATCACCCAGTGGGCGCCGCAGGGTCAGTTTGTAAGCTGGTCGCCGGTTCTTGCGGAGCTTGCAGCCTCGTTTAAATATACTGATTATTATATTCAGGAGTGGCGCACGATCGCTCAGTCCTTGGGAGAACCCACCTCCAGCGTAAACGACACCGATCCGGTTATGGAGGCTTTTGAGGAAAGGGACAAGTCTGATACTATCATTCAGGAAAAACGCTCGGATATGATCGGGGAATATGAGCGTGTCTATGACAATGATTCAGGCAACATCTACCGTGCATACAACGGTTTCCTTGATGATATCGGAGATCAGAACAAATATACTCCGATCACGGACAGTCAGTATGCAGAGGGATATGTGGGCTGGATAGATAAAATGAGCTGACCCGGAGCTTATTCCCAACGGGGCACTTCTTTCGGGCGCGTCAGCTGCCGGCAATGGATAAAATATAAAAAAGGGTCATCCGCACAGGCGTGAAAAAACGCAGTGCGGATGACCTTTATTTTTCGCTCTCATTCTATTATTCAATAAAACGTATAAATCTTTATACTAATATTCAATTAAACCCCCATGCCCCGTATTCGTGGCACCTTCGTGGCACCACCATAAATACAACTCTACAGTTATAGTCAATACTGATATAATTACTACAATGAATTTGTGCAAAGACTATAGACTTGTACAGTAAATGCTTAAGAAATATAGTTTGTTAAGATGACTATGACATTATTCTGATTTTTTGCCGGAATCTCTCAGAGCAGCCTCTGCCTTTGAAAAAACACAGCCGCAGTAATTCTGACGGTAAAGACCAAACTGCGCTGAAAGCTCTGTTGAACGCTTGTAGCCGCCACGTTTTTTGAAATCTGAATACAGATAGGGGACGCCGTAAAGTCCGCTTACCTCTTTGCCGATGGAATTGAGCACCATGCTGTCCTTCTGCGGAGATATTGACAGCGTTGTTGTGAAATAATCGCAGCCGTTCTGCTTTGCTTCTATTGCTGCTTCTTCAAGACGCATACGATAGCATTTCAGGCAGCGTGCGCCGCGCTCAGGCTCTTTTTCTAGTCCCTTTGCCATTTCAAAGAAACGCTCAGGCTCGTATTTTCCCTCAATGAAGCGGACTTCAGGACACATCTCGCTGATGAGCCGCTTGATTTCGTCAACACGGTGACGGTATTCGGCTTCGGGGGAAATATTGGGATTATAATAAAACACAGTGATGTCAAGATACTGTGTCAGATATTCAAGTACATAGCTGCTGCATGGAGCACAGCAGCTATGAAGCAAAAGACCCGGACGTGTGCCCGAGTCTTTTATTTTTTTCAGTGTTTCGTCAAGTACCAGCTGATAGTTGACCTTGGGTGTCTGTTTCATAATTCACCATTTCACTCTGCGGAAGGCTCAGCCTTCTCTGCTTTTTTCATCTGCTCCCTTGCCACTGCAAGCATGAGCTTTATACGGTTTTCCTGATTTACCTTAGGTGCGCCCGGATCGTAGTCGATCGCAACGATATTTGCCCTCTGATCGAGCATTTTGATGGGTCTTATCATACCCTTGCCGTTGATATGGTTCGGCAGACAGCCGAAGGGCTGTGTGCAGACGATGTTTTCAAAGCCGCTTTCGATAAGCTCAAGCATTTCTCCCGTGAGAAGCCAGCCTTCGCCCATTTTGCTGCCGTAGCCGACCATTCCCTTGACCAGCGATTTTGTATGTGCATATGTGCCGTTGGGACGGAAGCCGTATTTTTTCTGACTGCTTATGATAAGCTCCTCCAGACTGACAAGGTAGTTGAAAAGCTTTTTTACAACCATATATTTTGCCCTGCTGCCGCCGTACAGGTTTATATCCTCCATGCGGTTGTCTACCTTGAACAGAGCAAAGCCGAGGATGCCGGGAAGGTTTACCTCGCAGTCCTGATCGTAAAGGAACTGCTCAAGGTTATTGTTTCCCAGTCCGGAATATTTAACGTATATCTCGCCTACAATGCCGACCCTGACCTTCGGCACTCTGTTTACCTTTACCTTTGAAAAATCATTTGCAATGCTGTCAAGGTTTTCGGCGATCTCCTTTTTGGTAAAGCCGTGGCCGTTTGCAAGTGTTTCTGTAAGCTTTCCTATCCATTTTTCAACCAGAGCTGCGCTGTCGCCCTTGTTTATCTCATAGGGCTTTGTCTGATTGTCCAGCGCCATTATCATATCGCCGTAGATAAGTCCGGCGACGATGCGGCGTATCATGGGCAGGGTGAGTGAAAAACCGCTGTTCTTTTCAAGTCCCGACATATTCAGGGAAATGACAGGAACATTTTCAAAGCCTGCCTTTACAAGTGCCTTTCTCAGAAGATGTATATAATTTGACGCACGGCAGCCGCCGCCTGTCTGGGTTATCATCAGAGCAGTCTTGTTTACATCATACTTTCCGCTCTGGAGTGCGTGTATCATCTGACCGATAACCAGCAGTGCAGGGTAGCAGGTGTCGTTATGCACATATTTCAGCCCCACCTGTGCGATCTCAGGACCTTCGTTTTCCAGAAGCACTGCCTTGTAGCCATAATGTATAAATACATTGCTCATAATGCTGAAATGTATCCTTGCCATCATCGGGATAAGAATAGTATATTCTTCCTTCTTCATTTCCTTGGTAAAAACCAGTCTGCCGGTTTTGTCATATACCAGCTTTGCCATTTTATCAACCGCCTTTCAGCCGATCCTTTTATTCCTTGTTCGCCTTCATCAGCTTTTGCTGCTGTTCGTTGTGGCAAGCAGACTTCTCAGTCTTATCTTTACCGCACCGAGGTTTGTTATCTCGTCTATTTTTATCTGTGTATATATCTTTCCGTTGCGCTCAAGTATTGCCCTGACCTCATCTGTGGTTATGGCGTCAACGCCGCAGCCGAAGGACACCAGCTGCACAAGATTCATATTGTCAAAATGGCTGACATATTCAGCGGCAGCATACATTCTTGAATGATATGTCCACTGATTCAGAACGCTTGTGCGTACCTTCTTTGCCTCCTTGTTGCTGACGATATCCTCTGAAACAAGGGCAACGTCAAAGCTTGTGATAAGCTTGTCTATTCCGTGGTTGATCTCCGGGTCTACGTGATAGGGTCTGCCGGCGAGGACGATTATCTGCTTGCCCTGCTCATTAGCCTTTTTGATTATCTCATTTCCCTTTTCACGGATCCTTTTCATATAGCTTTCATATTCGGCATAGGCTGCCTTTGAAGCATCCTTCACTTCCTTGAGAGAAATATCGTTGTAATATTTCAGAAGCTCGCCATGGATCTTTTTCGGGAAATCCTTTGGTCTGTGTATGCCTACAAATTCATGGAAAAGCTTTACATCGTCAAGTCCTCTGACATTTGAGTGGATGACCTCGGGATAATATGCCACAACAGGACAGTTGTAATGATTGTCGCCCAGATGCTCATCAAAGTTATAGGACATACAGGGGTAGAAAATCTGTTTTATTCCGTTGTCAAGAAGCCACTGTACATGACCGTGCATCAGCTTTGCAGGGAAGCATACCGTATCCGACGGTATGGTCTGCTGACCGTGAAGATAAAGCTTTCTGTTTGAGTAGGGAGAAACCACTACCTCAAAGTCAAGCTTTGTCAGGAAGGTGTGCCAGAAGGGAAGAAGCTCAAGCATATTGAGTCCCAGAGGTATGCCGATCTTTCCTCTTTTTGCGCCCTCCTTGGGACGGTAGCTTTTCAGAAGTGAAAGCTTGTACTGATAGATATTCATGCTGTCGTCGGGAGACTTTTTGGTGACGGGCTTTTCGCAGCGGTTTCCTGCGATAAAGCGTCTGCCTCCGCTGAAGGTGTTTACCGTAAGGCGGCAGTTATTACTGCAGCCGCCGCAGTTTATAGCCTTTATATCATGTGAGAACTGTTCAAGCTGTGAGAGATTCAGAACAGTTGATTTATAATTCTTTGTTACCTTGCTCTGTGCGTAAAGGGCAGCGCCGTATGCTCCCATAAGACCGGATATATCCGGTCGGATAACGTCAACGCCCATTTCCTGCTCGAATGCACGCAGTACAGCATCATTGAGGAAGGTGCCTCCCTGAACAACGATCTTTTTGCCAAGCTCTCTCGGACTTGATACACGTATTACCTTATACAGTGCATTCTTCACAACGCTCAGGCAAAGACCTGAGGAAATATCCTCTATGGTTGCGCCGTCCTTCTGAGCCTGCTTAACAGAGGAATTCATAAATACCGTGCATCTTGAGCCAAGGTCTACAGGCTGCTTTGCAAGAAGTCCCAGCTGAGAGAATTCCTCGGCGCTGTAGCCAAGTGCGTTTGCAAAGGTCTGGAGAAATGAGCCGCAGCCCGATGAGCAGGCTTCGTTCAGGAAGATATTGTCAATGACTCCGCCGCGGATCTTGAAGCATTTGATATCCTGACCGCCGATGTCGATGATGAATTCAACATCCGGCATGAATTTTTTAGCGGCTGTCATATGAGCGATGGTCTCAACAACGCCGAAGTCAATGCCAAAGGCGTTTTTGATGATCTCTTCACCGTAGCCTGTGACTGCTGTGCCTGCTATGCGGATGGCAGGACATTTGTCATATACGTTTTCAAGGAATTTTTTGACTATCGGAACGGGATTGCCGCTGTTTGAAAGGTATTCGGAATAAAGCAGGGTGCCCTTGTCGTCTGTTACAACGCCCTTTACTGTTGTCGAGCCGGCGTCGATACCGATGAAAGCCTTGCCCTTATAGCCTTCAAGGCTGCCCTTTCCGACCTTTGCCTTTGAATGTCTTTCACGGAACTCCCTGAGCTCCTGTTCATTATTGAAAAGAGGCTTGTTGAAGGCAAAATTGCCTGTGCCCCTGTATTTTTCGATTTTCTGCTCTGCCGCATCGAAATCTATCTCCTTTTCAGCGCAGAGCGCTGCACCGAGAGAAACATAATAAAGTGAATTCTCCGGACATTTGCCTGTTGTTTTCAGAGCCTTGTCAAAGCCGAGTCTGAGCTGGGGGATAAAGGTGAGCGGTCCGCCGAGGTAAACTATGTTGCCTGTGATCTCCCTGCCCTGTGCAAGACCTGCGATAGTCTGGTTCACAACAGCCATGAAGATACTTGCGGCTACATCCTCCTTTTTTGCGCCCTGATTGAGAAGCGGCTGGATATCTGTTTTTGCAAAAACGCCGCAGCGTGATGCGATAGTATAGGTTTTTTCATGCTTTTCTGCCAGTCCGTTCAGTTCCTCGATGGGTACATTGAGAAGTGTTGCCATCTGGTCAATGAATGCGCCTGTTCCGCCTGCACATGAGCCGTTCATACGGACCTCCATGCCGCCGGAAAGGAAGAGTATTTTTGCATCCTCACCGCCAAGCTCTATTACAACATCCGTGCCGGGTATAAAGGTATTTGCCGCAACTCTTGTTGCATATACCTCCTGGATAAAATCTATCCCGCAGGCTTCGGCAACACCCATGCCGGCAGAGCCTGACATTGCTATGGCAGCCTTCTGCCCCTGCGGCAGCTGTTTCCTGACTGTTTTCAGCAGCTCTGCGATCTTGCTTGTGATCTGAGAGTAATGCCTTTCGTAGGTTTGGTATAATATCTTATTGTTATCATCAAGCATTACGCATTTTACAGTTGTTGAACCTATATCAAGACCTATTCTGACCATTAACTCATTCCTCTTTTCTTCTGCTCAGGATCCCTCTTGACAAGGGAATATAACCTTTCCCGTTTTTGTTTTTCAGAAGTGCTTTCACTGCTGAAATGAATGTGCTTTATAAATTTAAATATTCCTGTTTTACTGCTGTATAATGAAATAATACTGCATATATATATATCTTGAGCTTCCTGCATAAATTATCCGGGCAACCTTAGTGTTTACCATGCCTGAAAGCATTTTTATTTTGTAATTTCCGCCCGCCGCAGGCGGGCGGAAATTACAATATTCTTAATAAACAGCAGGGAAATAAACACAGATTATTCAAGCAGGAGGTTTGAGTAAATATTACTCCGATTCAACATAATATTATATATCAAACCATATGACATATTATTCTACAAAAGAATAATAATCGACAAAATAACAGCAATTTCTTCCTTTTGCCGTACATAAACGTACATAAATTAACCGAATTCTGCATATACTATTGTAATTTAGAAAAAAAAGTAATATAATTGTTTAGATAATCAATAATCTGACCTTCGTGAGTATCTGATCGGAGTAAGATCCGTAAAGCAAAGACTTCCGGCATGCTTTACGCATAACCTCAGGCGACAGGTCTGCATTGAAAAAATAACGGATATTGTCCGTATGGAGAATGATAAACTTTATGTTTAAAATATATAATGCTATCGGCAAGCACCGCAGGATCATTCTGTTCCTGTGTGATCTTGTTCTTTGGAATCTTTCATACTACCTTGCTTACGGTATAAATAAGAATAATCTTGCGCTTAGCGGAGATCTTACGGTCTTTTTATGGGGACTGCTGATCGTAAATGTCTGTTTTGTGACGGTATTTGTACTGTTCAGGCTTTATGACAAGCTGTGGCGGTATGCTGATATTGAGGATTTTTTCTATGCTGCCATTGCTTCACTGACGGCTAACCTGACCTTTATGACCGGTACGATGCTGATCGGTATTTCAAAACCTGAATTCAATCTCGGCACAAGGGTATATGTGACCTTTGCGCTGATGTCGTCATTTTTTGTGATGCTGTTCAGGATCGTTTACAGACTGAACAAGATACTCGAAAGAAGAAGCCTTGCACAAAAGCCGAAAAAGCGTCTGATGATAATCGGAGCAGGCGAGGGTGCGCTTTCGGTGCTCAGTGAGCTTTCAAAAACTCCCGGAAATGAATACATCCCTATCTGTATTGTGGATGATGACAAGGAAAAGCTGCACAGAAGGATATCCGGCGTCAAGGTCGTTGGTACGACATATGAAATACCGGAGCTGTGCCGTGAATACGGCATTGAGGTTATACTTTTCACTATCTCACAGATCAGTGTTGCGGACAAGAAAAGAATACTTGACGCCTGCACACAGACCCACCTTGAGGTAAAGATAATCCCGAATATATACAACCTTATGACCTCGGGTGTTCCGATCACATCTTCTATCCGTCAGGTTGAGGTAGAGGATCTTCTCGGACGTGAGCCGGTTGTTTTTGATACGGAAAAATATGGTAAATATATCATTGGTCAGACAGTTCTTGTAACAGGCGGCGGCGGTTCCATCGGCTCTGAGCTTTGCCGTCAGATCGCAAGGCTCAACCCGAAGCATCTGATAATACTCGATATTTATGAAAACAATGCTTACGATATACAGCAGGAGCTGATAAGAAAGCATGGCAGCGATCTTTCCTTTGAGGTACAGATAGCCTCTGTGCGTGACAGAAAAAAGCTGGAGCATATTTTCAGAACGAGAAAAATTGATGTTGTTTTCCATGCTGCGGCTCACAAGCACGTTCCGCTGATGGAAACAAACCCCGAAGAAGCTGTCAAGAACAACGTTTTCGGAACGCTCAAGCTTGTTGAAACAGCAGATAAATTCCATGTCAAGAATTTCGTGCAGATATCAACGGACAAGGCGGTCAATCCCACAAGCGTCATGGGTGCATCAAAGCGTATATGCGAAATGATTATCCAGATGATGGGCAGACGCAGCAAGACGAATTTTGTTGCCGTCCGCTTCGGTAATGTGCTTGGCTCAAACGGCTCTGTTATACCGCTTTTCAAGGAGCAGATCAGAACAGGCGGACCTGTGACCGTTACTCATCCTGATATCATACGTTACTTTATGACTATTCCGGAGGCTGTGTCGCTTGTGCTTACCGCAGGCAGCCTTGCAAAGGGCGGAGAGATCTTTATTCTTGATATGGGCGAGCCTGTAAAGATCAGCGTTCTTGCAGAAAACCTTATCAGGCTTTCAGGCTTCAGACCCCATGAGGATATCAAAATCGAATACACCGGTCTGCGTCCCGGAGAAAAGCTTTATGAGGAGCTTCTTCTTAATGAGGAGGGCATCACAAAGACTGACAACAAAAAGATTTATATAGGCAAGCCTATCGAATTCAGTGAGGAGCTTTTCTTCCGGCATCTTACACATCTCTATTATGCCGCTCAGAAAAACCGCAAGGATGAGGTCGAGGAAATTATCGCTGAGGTCGTTCCTACCTATCATCACGAAAAAACAGGAGCAGCTTCCCTGCCAGATGATATCGGAGACGGTGAATGATAATGCGCAATTATTGCAGCACCATACTTTAATTTACTCAAACTTCCCACTTGATATTATACTGTCGAAATAGTTGGCTTATTATCAGGCGGAAAGAAAACAGTAAAATAGTATAAGAAGTTTAAGTTATTTACCTGAACTGCTCGGAAATATCAACACTTCGGGAACAAAAACAGGGGCTCAGAACAAAGAGCAAAGTGCAGTTAAACGATAGCGTGCTGCGACCACGGCGGCACGCCGGCGGAGGTTTTTTATGAATTCAAGCTTACGTGTAACAATACAATCGATCCTGCTTTTTGCCGCCACGGTACTTTTTTGTATCACAGCGGCATTAAGCTTATCTCCGCTGTTTTATATCGCAGCGGCGGCGGTTTTCCTGATTATAAATATCATACCGTGCCTGAGCCGCACACTTTCCGGAAAGCTCCTTGCTGAACAGGGCGGAGCTGATCTTCTGTGCAGCTTTCTTGTGCTTTTGCCCTGCTATACCGTATTTGCTCCGGCGGCTGCGGCTGTTATGCCGGAAATGTCCGGGGTGGGCTTCTGGATAAATGTGCTGATAATATATGTCAGTGAGCTGATCGTCTTCTGGAACGGAATAATCAGGGTATATGTAACTTCCTCAATGCTGGGAACAAGATGGAGGATAATCGGTATTCTCTGCGGTATGATACCGGTAGCGAATATTATAGTTCTTCTTCATATCCTACGTATTGCAAGAAGTGAGCTTTCAATGGAAAGAAGGCGCATCATTAACAATAAGGAACGTGAAAAACAGAACGTATGCAGGACAAAATATCCGATTGTGCTGGTTCATGGCGTGTTTTTCCGTGATCTTGAAAAGTTCAATTACTGGGGCAGGATCCCGGCGGAGCTTGAAAAAAACGGAGCACAGCTTTTCTACGGTAATCAGCAGTCATCCCTCGACGTTAAGAGCAGCGCTGAGGAGATAGCGGAAAAAATCAGGAAGATAATTGAAAAAACAGGCTGCGAAAAGGTCAATATCATAGCTCATTCAAAGGGAGGACTTGACAGCAGATATGCTGTGTCATGTCTTGGAATGGATAAGTATGTAGCTTCTCTCACCACGATCAATACACCCCACAGGGGCTGCGAATTTGCGGACTGGCTGTTTGAAAAAGCGCCTGAAGCTCTGAAAAACGGTATTGCGAACAAATATAATACGGCATTCAGGCTTTTAGGCGATACCTCGCCTGATTTTCTGGGTGCTGTCAGCGACCTTACAGCTTCCTCGTGCAGAAAACTCAATGAGATAATGCCTGACAGCAGCAATGTATATTATCAGAGCGTGGGAAGCAAAATAAATAAGGCGGCAGCAAGTATATTCCCGCTGAATTTCTCGCATATGATCGCTTCGTATTTTGACGGCCCCAATGACGGACTTGTATCTGTAAGCTCTGCAAAATGGGGAAGTAATTTTACATATCTTGAGTCGAAATCACCGGATGGTGTATCTCATGCGGATGTAATTGATCTGATGCGGCATGATAAGCCCGATCTTGATATCCGTGAATTCTATGTACAGCTTGTATCAGGACTCAGAGAAAGAGGCTTCTGAGTATCTGGTCAGCTAAGAAAACAGTGCCATGTGAAGAAAGATATCTGGAAGGAATTGGAGAGAGAAATCGCAAAGTTTAGGTCCAGGGCAATGGAATCTGGAGGCTTTTATGGTTTGCTGCCTTGCGGCAGCAATGCAAGTTCTTCATGTCCGCTACAAAGGGACGCCCTCTTTCCCAGGGCGTCCCCTCTTCAAAAACAGTCCACCGGACTGTTTTTGAATTCACCCCCGGCACGAGGGATTCTGCCGGCTCGGTCGGTGCTGCTGCTACGCAGCGGTGTCCACCGGACACCCGCACCCCATGGACCCCGCAGCCTTTGAAAAGGCTGGCGAAACTTTAAATATTTGTTAAGTTGATGACATTGGTTCAGGGGGGCAGAGCCACCCTGGTGCAGGGAGATGAGGAAATGAAAAAATGGGAGAAGCTGCCGGAGCGGTTTCATAATGATTCCGTAAGGGAGTATTACGATATACTTGCAAAAAGGGGAGTAAGTCTTGCTATCAAGAGAATATTTGATGTGATTACAGCGTTGATTATAACTGTTCTGGTGCTGTGGCTGATGATTATAATCGCTGTGTGGATAAAGCTTGATTCAAGGGGACCGGTATTTTTCAGACAGCGCAGGGTCACCACATACGGGAAGGTATTTTATATATACAAATTCAGAACTATGGTAACTGATGCGGAAAAACTCGGCTCACAGGTAACTGTGGGTAATGACAGCCGTGTGACCGGGGCAGGCAGGTTTCTTCGTAAATGCAGGCTTGATGAGCTTCCGCAGCTTTTCAATGTTCTGAAAGGCGAGATGAGCTTTGTCGGAACAAGACCTGAGGTCGAACGCTATGTTGACAGATATACAGACGAAATGACGGCGACTTTGCTTATGCCTGCCGGGATAACCTCGCTTGCAAGCATTAAATTCAAGGACGAGGACAGGATGCTTGAGGGAGCAACGGATGTTGATGAAACATATGTAAAGGATGTTCTGCCGCAGAAAATGGCATATAATCTTGAGTATATCAGAAAATTTAATTTTTTCTACGATATAAAGCTTATGTTTATGACCTTCTTTGCTGTGCTGAAGTGAGCGGTCATATTCAGATCAGAAACTGATATAAAGTCCATCCGGTCTGTGGTGGGATAATATCTGAGGGTGCATTTTCTGAATGTACCCGCTTTTTTTATCCCGGGTATTTCTGTAATGACTGTCTCATACTAATATTCAATAAAACGTATAAGTTTTAAAGCTTGCTGCCTTGCGGCAGCAAGGCAGCTTCATTCATGTCTGCGGAGCGCGACCAAAGGCTCTGCCTTTGGAAACCGCAAGCCTTTGAAAAGGCTTGAGCGAAACTTTAAATTTTTAGCGTTTAATTGAATATTAGTATCAGCAAAAAGCTCTGAAGCATTCCCACGCAGAATTGACACCTGGTCGGAATTTATTTTCTTATTATATTGAAATTCATATATATTGTGTAGTATAATAGGCGTAAAAGAATAATATAAATTTTCTTGTGGTTCAGGGCGGGAAGGAGCCTGCCGGGCTTCGGTGAATATGCGCCGGAGTATGTATAGTTGCTGTATTGTTTTTGCACGGAGGTGCGTGATGGAAAAATTATTATTCTTCGATTATTCCGCTCTTGTGATAGACGTTGTTCTTCTTGGCTGTATGCTGCTCAGGAAAATGACAAACGGTAAGCTTAACAAGTTTTTCATATTTCTTGCTGCAATGGCTGTTTTTACAAATACCATGGATATTATCGCTGTCTCCTTTGATAAAAGCGGCGGTCTGTATATTGTGGAAAAAATGGTCTACCACTCGATCTATCTTCTGCTCAGGGCTTTTACCTCGTTCTTCTGCATGAGCTATATCATTGTCCTGACGGACTCCTGGTATAAAGCGGCAAGGACAAATTTCAAAAAGCTGCTGCTGTTTCTGCCGGTCGCTCTTGCAATCATTCTGATGGTCTCCAATATATTTACTCATCATGTTTTCTATATAGATGATGCAGGAGTATATACAAGGGGCAGTCTGTTTTTCCTGTTGTATGTCATTAACGGCTATTATGTGATTTACAGCTTTTACAAGGTCTTTATAAACAGGAAAATGCTTTCGCTTGCAAAGATGTTTTCAATCTATGCAGGCTCTCTGCTTATGATCTGTGCCGCGGCGGTGCAGTTCCTGATGCCCCATGTGCTGATAGATATGTTTGCAAATGCAACAGGGCTGCTGTTCCTTTTCATGATGGTGCAAAGACCGGAGGAAATAACGGATAATGAAACAGGTCTTATCAAGCTCAGCGCTTATGATCCTGAGATCAGAAGATGCTTCATTAACAAAAAACGTGAAACTCTGATAATGCTCAAGATAACAAATTATACGGTCATCAGGGAGATGCTCAGCTATAAAGACAGTGTGTGCGTCAAAAAAAAGGTAGCGGATACCATAAAAGCTGTTATGAAGGAGCTGAGGCTGCACGGAGATGTCTATTATACCGAAAGCGGAAATTACAGGATAGTCACTGATGAACGAAATGCTCAGAAAATAAATGCTGCCGCACAGCGGCTTAATGATGAATACAAGGAATCTATTGAGCACAACGGCATGAAGCTGAATCTTATTATGTGCATATGCATTACCGTTATTCCTGATGATATTGATAATATCGACGCACTTATTGCTCTTGGAGAGGATCTGAAAAATCAGTATACCGGTAATGTCCTGTTTGCATCCGAGATCAGCAGCAAGGTGCGTTACAATATCATGCGTGATATGGATGTCATTCTTGAGAATGCGGTTTCTGCTGATGAATTTGAGATTTACTATCAGCCGATATTTTCCCTACGGGAAGAACGCTTTAATTCTGCGGAGGCTCTTATCCGGCTGAAAACCGAAAAATATGGATATCTCTCTCCGGAAATATTTATTCCGGCTGCGGAAAAAAGCGGATCTATACACCGCATCGGTCAGATCGTTATGGAAAAGGTATGCGCTTTCATCGGAAGTGAGCAGTTTGATGAGCTGGGGCTTGACTATATAGAGATAAACCTCTCTCCGGCGCAGTGCATGGAGGATAATCTTGCGAAAAAGCTTATCGCCATTATGAAAAAGAACAATGTAATGCCGGATCAGGTCAATCTTGAAATAACGGAAACTGCCTCGGGAGAGATACAGAATACTATTATGAAGAATATCCGCACGCTTCACAGAGCAGGCATCAGCCTTTCTCTTGATGATTTCGGTACGGGTTATTCAAATATGACAAGGATAGCTGCGCTGCCGTTCCGTATTATAAAGCTTGACAAGACCTTTGCAAGAATAGACAGCAATCCGAATATGGTAATTGTGCTTGAGAATGTCATCAAAATGATTAAGGCACTGAATATGAAGATCGTTGTTGAGGGTATAGAAACAAGGGAGCTTGTGGAAAAGTTCAGGGAGCTTGAGTGCGAATATATTCAGGGCTTCTATTATTCAAAGCCTCTGCCGAAGGAAAAATTTATCGAATTTCTTTTGCAGAACAATAAAAAGGTGTGAATTATCAAAGACGTATGTCCGTTTACAGCGGCAGGCGTCTGTTTCGGTTGTAAGCAGCTATCGGTATATGCTCAGAAGAAAAACTGAACGGCTGTTGGGGGGGCAGGTATAAATACATTACGCATTGAATCACCAGCGAAATGTCCTCTCCGGCGGATATCTATGTGTAAAAATATAATTGGCAATGGGTTTTGAATTCTGACTCTGATGCAGATCAGTCTGAAAAAGTCCGGCGGTGCCCGGGTAAAGCTTTTTTCAGACTGACTAAGACGTGAATCGTGACCCCGGCGGCACGCCGGAGGATATATAAAAAAACTATATCTTATTGACATAGAGATCAAAATTCCTACGGATTTAATATGTTTTTTGATCCGGTAAGAGGAAAAAGGAGGATACGATAATGAACAGAAAAGCTAACCATGAACATATAAAATATACAGTGCTGGCTGCGTTGTTTGCAGCTATGGTATATGTAATGACAGCATTTGTACATATACCGACAAATCAGGGATATGTTCATATCGGCGACGGTATAATTTTTCTTGCTGCGGCTATACTTCCGGCACCGTATGCGATGGCAGCAGGTGCAGTCGGTGCTGGTCTTTCAGACTATCTTTCCGGCTATGCAATGTGGGTGCTCCCCACAATGATAATAAAGGCGGCAACAGCGGCTGTTTTTTCTTACAGGAAAGATACAATTATCAATAAGAGAAATCTGCTTGCGATCATCCCGGCAGCATTTATCTGTGTCGGCGGATATTATTTAGCAGGAACACTGCTTGCGTTTTTGTCAGGAACTCCTATAGAGGGTGCTTTTGCGGCAGCGCTTGTTGATGTGCCGTCAAATATTATACAGACGGTCTCGGCAGTGCTGTTCTTTTTGCTGTACTGGGAGCAGCGCTTGACAGATCAGGCATTAAAAAGCTTGTTTCCGGAGGAGTTTCAGCCAAAGTATAACCCCCAAAAATATAAAAAACCGTCGATGGAGAAAATGACAGTTCCTTCGGCGGTTTTTTGCTTTGTATTATTTTTTTACAGGTTATCGGAAAATGTTCAGGGATTAATTAAGCACATACATTGATATCATACGTCCGATCATACCTATATCAACATTTCCCTTGAATTCAAATTTTGCTGTAAAGCCGTTTGAAAAGGTCAGGAAAAGCTCTGAATCCGGGAAAAGCTCCATAAAGCCCTTGGTCTGGATGGTGAAGAACTGGATCTTTGAATAAGGCATTGTACTGAAGGACTTGCGCTTGCCGGTAATACCCCGGACGTCAATTGCGATAATGCGCTTATTTGTGAAAACAAGCTGGTCACGGATAGTCTGAAATGCCATTACCGGGTTTTCTCCGTTTATGAGCAGACCCTGCACCTCGCCGCGGATGTTTTCAAGATTGATCGGTTTCAGATTCCATACGGAATCGGAATTGAACCTGAATCCGTGAAACTCATTATTGATTGTTCTGAAAAACCCAGAGATAATGCGTTGTTTTATGCATTTCAGGTTTTTAAGTTGTTCACCCATA
>CACWVH010000077.1 GCA_902764235.1 uncultured Ruminococcus sp. | reverse complement strand
GACCTCATCCTTACCAAGGATGCGCTCTGCCTACTGAGCTATACCAGCATAATTTTTGGCTCTCTTATGAAGAGAGCCAATGGCGATCCGGAACGGGATCGAACCGTCGACCTCTAGCGTGACAGGCTAGCGTTCTAACCAGCTGAACTACCGGACCAGGTATTGCAATGTTTTTACTGCTTAAATATAATAACATAACAGAACGATTTTGTCAACCTTTTTTATGCGATTTTATCAAAGAAATTTATAAGCGTGAATTTTCAAAGTAAATTCCACAGTGGAATTTGCGGTGGAACTCAGTATGAGAAGTAAAAAGTGGTAGAACTTAATCCGACAAAGGAGACTAAGACCATGCCTGAAAATTAATCGGAAAGCTTACTTTTCTGTCCGATTCGTTTTTTTCGTTTATGCAGCAAAGACTTGAACGTCCGACGTGCGGAGGAATTTTCCTTTCTTTGTTTTGTGCGGCATTCATTATCGAAAATCTGTCTCTGCCTTTTATATGAGAATGATCTGAAGGCATAAGGATAACCCTCCGGAGCATATTCCGGAGGGTAATGTGTTATGTTTCGTTTTTGTAATGCAGGGGCATTATCTCAGCTTTATGTCAAACATAGAATTCAGTGCGTCCTGTGCGGCTTCACGGGCATTTATCTTTACTGCAATATGCGGTACACCTGTCATATTCAGATTTGCACGCCTGCCGGTTTTTCCCAGATGCTCCATAAGCTCTGCTGCGCCCTCACAGCGTATTTCATTGAAATATACAAGCATAAGCTCATCTCTCTGACGAATCGCATTTATTCCCATTCTCTTTGCCCTGCTTCTTACAAGCGCAACATTGATAAGTCCCTCCGCTGCCTTCGGAAGATCACCGAAGCGGTCTATCATTTCATCAACCACATCCTCGGCGTCATCCTTTGTACGGATATCTGCAATGCGGCGGTACATTTCAAGGCGATGGCTCAGGTTACTTATATAGCTTTCGGGAAGATGTGCGTCTGCCTGAATATCAATAACACAGTCACTGTCCTCCGGATCCGGTGCTTCTCCCTTGGCTTCACTTACAGCCTGACCGAGAAGCTTCATATACATATCATAACCCACATCCGTCATGTGTCCGTGCTGCATTGCGCCGAACATATCGCCGGCTCCCCTTATCTCAAGATCACGCATGGCTATTTTAAAGCCGGAGCCGAATTCTGTGAACTCTCTTATTGCTTCAAGTCTTTTCTGTGAAATTTCACTGAGTACCTTGTCCCGGTTAAAGGTGAAATAAGCATATGCCCGTCTGTTTGATCTGCCTACACGTCCTCTTAGCTGGTGAAGCTGTGAAAGTCCCATTCTGTCGGCATTTTCTATGATAAGCGTATTTGCATTCGGTATATCTACGCCGGTTTCTATTATTGTGGTGCTGACAAGGACATTGATCTCCTGCTCAAGCATTTTTCTCCATACCTCGGAAAGCTCTGCTTCATTCATTTTTCCGTGGCCGAAGGCAACCTTGGCTTCGGGTATTGCCTTTGCAATATCGGCAGCCTTTGATTCTATGCCATCAACACGATTGTACAGGTAAAATACCTGTCCTCCTCGTTTAAGCTCACGCCGTATTGCTTCATTAAGCACTGCTTCGTCATATTCGAGAACATACGACTGCACCGGATGTCTGTCCTGAGGCGCTTCCTCCAGGGTTGACATATCTCTTATTCCGGACATTGCCATATTGAGTGTTCTGGGAATAGGCGTTGCCGAAAGAGTCAGGATATCAACATTTTTATACAGAGCCTTGAAATTCTCCTTCTGCTCGACTCCGAAGCGCTGTTCCTCGTCAATTATCACGAGACCGATATCACGGAATTTCAGATCCTTGCGTATCAGACTGTGCGTTCCGACTATGATATCAATATCTCCTCTTTCAAGCTTTTTGATTATCTGTGCCTTCTGGGAGGCATTTCTGAAGCGTGACAGAAGCTCTATTGAAACCGGGAATCCCTCAAAACGCCGCAGTATCGTCTGATAATGCTGCCATGCAAGAATAGTTGTGGGGCAAAGGAGCGCACACTGCTTGCCGTCTGTCACACATTTGAAGGCTGCACGCAGCGCAACCTCTGTTTTTCCGAAGCCTACATCTCCGCACAGAAGCCTGTCCATAGGAACAGGACGTTCCATATCGCCCTTTATTTCATCTATGCAGCGTATCTGATCGTCAGTTTCGTCATATTCAAATTTTCTGTCAAAATCATGCTGCCATTCATTATCCTCGGAAAATGCGTAACCTTTTACCTTCATACGCTCGGCATACATTTTTATCATTTTATCGGCAATATCCTTTACCGCTTTCCTTACTCTGGATTTTGATTTCTGCCACTCCGTTCCGCCGAGCTTGCTGAGCCTGACAGTGGTGTCTTCCTTCGGACCGATATATTTTGATATCATATCAAGCTGTGTTACAGGAACAAAAAGGCTTGAGCCGCCTGAATATTTTATTATGATATAATCCTTGACGATACCATGTATCTCCTTTTTCTGTACGCCCTGAAAAAGCCCGATTCCGTGGTTTGCATGAACAACATAATCTCCGGGGGTAAGCTCTGCAAGACTGAAGATAGCACCCTTTTTCTGACGTTTTTTCTTTTTCTGACGCTGTGCCTGTGCCGGGGTCGATGCGTGTGTATGTGCTATAAGACAGAAATGCGCCCCGGGATATTCAAAGCTGGCGCTGAGTGATCCGGGAGTAACATAGATTCCCTCACCCTCAAGCTCAGCATTTTCTGACATAAGACGGACGCTCATATCCTTTTTCAGAAGATCGTTGTAAACGGTTTCCGCATTTTTCTTTGTTCCTGAAAGTATAACAATGGTTTTGCTTGAGACTTTTATATTTTCAAGCTCGTCGCAAAGCACACTGATAGAACCGCTCCAGAGTGAAAGCTGCTTTGCAGTGAAATTGACAAGCTCTCTCAGCGGCAGCTCACAGCTTCCTCTTGTGAAATTGTCTATAAAAACGGTATCTCTCTGCCGCAGAGCATCGAGGTGATCGTCCCATTCAAAGCTGAATTTGTCCAGTCCACGGACAAGCACGCCTTCTTTTTTATAATCAGAAAGATCCTCGCTCCAGCGAAAAAGCATTGAGCGTATGCGGTCCTTGAGTGCAGGCTGCTCTGAAACAAAAACTATTTCGTTTTCCACGAAATAATCGTAAAGACAGGCAGGCTTTTCATAGATCATACTGTAATACTTGTCGATGCAGGTAAGTCTTGCGCCGTCCTTTATTTTCTCAGCCTCGGCAGTCATTATCTCCTTCGCTGCCGGGGCATAGGGACCGCGCAGAGAGGAGGCTTTTTTCAGTATCTTATCGGAAAGCGTCTGGCAATCGTCAAAAAGAATTTCACTTGACGGAGTAAGAGTAAAGCCGTCAACCTGGTCAGTCCGTCTTTGCGTTTCGATATCGAATTCGCTGATCGTATCGATCTCGTCTCCCCAGAATTCCACACGGTACGGCTTTTCAGACGAAGGCATGAACAGATCGAGAATTCCGCCCCTGATACAGAACTGTCCGCTGCCCTCGACCTGGTCGGCTCTGACATAGCCGCAGGAAACAAGCATTGCTGCAAGCCTTTCGGGAGAGATTTCACTGCCCTGTGTAAGTCTTGCGGCAGAGGCTTTCAATATTTCCGGAGGGATGGTATACTGAAGTGCAGCATCCGAACAGGCAACGAGAATATCACAGTCTCCGCTTATAAATGAAAACAATGCGCCGATACGCTGATGAGTGAATTCACCGGACACACCCTCTATTTCACGGAAGGTAAAATCTCTTGAGGGATAATAAACCGCCCTGATACCCATTTCCGAAAGATCTGAGCATAGTCTTGATGCTTCTGCCTCATCTGCGGCAAGCACAAGCGCACGCCGGTCAAGTCTTTTGCACATTGAATATACAAGATGTGCCTTATGTATAGCAGAAAGTCCGGTAGCCATTGCAGGAGTCCTGCCTTCACTGACAGCTCTTTCGAGTGTCATGTATTCCTCGGTACCGAAAAGTACATCCTTTAAAAACTTCATATATATCCTTTCATCATCATCTTAACTGACGGCAGAGCTTATGAGTTATACAGATTCATAGCCTTATCCGTCTGACCGCTTATCATAAGAGAAACAGCATCGCAGGCGTTGTCGGCTGTTTCAGCAAGGGTTTTCAGCTCGTCATCGCTGAAGCGTGAGAGAACCCAGTCTGCAAGGTCCCATTTTTCAGGCTTGTGACCCACACCGATTTTGATTCTCGGGAACTGATCGCTTCCGGAAAGGTAAATAATATTTTTTATGCCGTTATGTCCGCCGTCGCTGCCCTTGCGGCGGATACGCATTTTTCCCACATCAAGAGAAATATCATCAAAAAGCACGATAACATTCTCAGGCTTTATCTTATAGAAATTCATAGCCTCCACAACAGCAAGACCGGAATTATTCATATATGTGGACGGCTTCATCAGAAGCACCTTGCTTTCGCCTATTGTACAGGTTGTGACAAGAGAGTTATATTTGATCCTGTCGATCCTTGCGCCAAGCTTTTGTGCAAGTCTGTCAACTGCGATAAATCCGGCATTATGCCTTGTGTTTTCATATTTTGTTCCGCTGTTGCCGAGACCGACAACAATATATTCGACGCTTGAAGACAATGCTTCTTTTTTCCTGAAAAACATAAACCTTCTCCTTTTTTGAAAATAGCAATACTCATTTCATTGCAGAATGTTCACCATGACCTTTAGCAATCTTGCAGGTTGATCTCTGCTATATAAAAAAATTCCTGCAACGCAATTTACAGGAGTATCAAGACATACTCCTGTTAAAACAAACCCGATTACATTAACTTTTGTATATTGATTATATACCGTCACCCCCATCTTTGTCAACCGGCCCGGCGTGCCGCCGGTGTCGCGATTCACGTCTTAGTCAGTCTGAAAAAGTTTTACTCGGGCACCGCCGGACCTTTTGAACCTGAACTGCTGACATTATTTCTACTTTAAAAGTCCCGGAATTATTGTATACTAACGCCTCCGTTGTCAATTTCGCAGGGTTCGCTGCGCTTGTGTTCCGGCCTTACCTGCTTACCCTCACACAAAACTAACCGTTACCACGAAAGTAAGCGAGCACGCCGCAGGCAGCGCAGCGTGGGAAACCGAGTGCAGTAAGCGAGCACGCACACCGCAGGCGGTGGGCAGCGCAGCGGGGAAGGGGTGGAGATAAGGAGGTGAGATTTCAAAAGAGAGGAAACTTAAGAGGAGGGGCAGCGCCCCTTCTCTTATGGTTCTTCTCTTTTGTCCGCGTCCGCATTCTGCGGACGCTTTACCTTCGACAGCAGCGGCCATCAGGGATTGATAAAAAAAGGTATAAACCCCCCCTGCAGCGGTCTCAATTATAAGCCGGGAATACGTATATAATAAAAAACTGATATCTCCGCAGCTGCACGAAGATATCAGCCTTGTTTTTTCTGCCGTCCTGCTGTGTTATGCTTTTTCAGACTCTGATGCCGGAGCTGCGTCGGGGAAGCTTTGCGATCTTTTTAAGAAGATGTGCAATACCGTCCTCATCGTTTGATAATGTGATATAATCCGCAGCGTCCTTTACAGGCTGCTTCGCATTTGACATTGCAACACCCAGCCCTGCATATTTTATCATTGAAATGTCGTTGAAGCCATCGCCGCAGGCAATGCATTCTTCTGTTTTTATTCCTGTCGTTTTCAGAAGCCTGTCAATGGAAAGCGCTTTGTCAACACCATCCGGTACGATCTCAAGGAAAAAGGCCTCTGATCTGAAAATGCCGAGTCTGCCTTTGTATTTTTCAGCAAGCAGCTTTTCAAGCTCAGCGATAACCTCCGGATCTCCCTGAAGAAGACACTTGTTTACATCAAAATTCACATATCCCGGAAAATCCTCGACAAATTTTATTTCCATGCCGTTGATCCTTGCTTCGATCTCAGTGTAGCTGTTGATCTGATTTCCGGAAAGTATATATTTTCCCTCATATGTATTGATTCCTACCGGATAATCCCTGATGATATCGCAAATCTCCGGAATAACTGAATTGGGGAGATTCTGGCTGAACATTGTTTTTCCTGTGCTGCAGTCTATCACACAGCCGCCGTTGAATGCAAGAATATATCCGCCGAAATCTTTAAGGCACAGACTTTCTGCATGAGGGACAATACCCATTGTAGGTCTGCCTGATGCGAGAATGATCTTTCCGCCGCTGCGCTGAAAGTCCATAAGCCTCTGTCTGGTTTTTTCTGTAATGATTTTTTCTGAGTTTGTAAGGGTTCCGTCAAGGTCAAGTGCGATTATCCTGTACTTCATATAAAAATCCTCTTTTCCCTCAGGGCATACTGCCCTGCGTAATGCTTTTTCAGCCGGGCTTACATGAATTATTCTGAACGCTGTATTATAATTATCCTGAATCCGTGAAGTTAGTTGTAAGCTTACCGGTTTTTATTCTTTCCGGGCGGCAGGCGGCGGCAATCCGCCGCCTGCCGCCGTCCCCAAATATCTCCCCCTTCCCATTGGGAAGGGGGACGGGGGGATGGGAGAGATAAGCTGCACTTTATGAGTGAACAACCAAATAACCTGAAATGCATAAAACTGCTCATTATCTCGGGGCTTTTTATAGCAGCCAAAAATGAGATTCACGGATTCAGGATTATGTCAGTCCGTACTGATGCATAAGCTTGTATTTATTCATCCATTTCTTTTCCGCTATATTTTAACTCATTGTTAATCTTTTGTCAATAAAATTATCTATTAATTTTAAAAAAAGAAATTAGAATAAAAAAAATTATTAATTTTAAATTAATTTGCAAAAAGATATTGAAAAATTCCGCTCAAAGTGTATAATTAGTATATGAGATTATTTCTTTTTACGGAGGTTTTATTGATGAATAAGAAAAGGGTTTTGACTTTAATTCTGACAGTTGTGATCGCAGCATCTTTAACTGCTTTAATGACAGGCTGTGCAGCTTCTGTTACATATCTCGACGGTGCAGGTCCTGAGTCAGGAGCCGCAGCAGAGGAGTCAGCTGAGGCAGACAGCACTGCAGCAGATTCCGATGAAGATGAGGATGCTGCTGATGCTGAGGATGAATCATCAGAGGCAGAGGATGAGGAATCTGAAGAAGAGGAGTCGTCTGAGGAAGAAGAGTCCGAAGAGGAGTCGTCTGAGGAAGAATCATCAGAAGCGGAGAAAGAAGAATCGTCCGAGGCAGTTGAGGAAAGCAAAGCTGAGGATAATGCTGAAGGAGCTGTCATCAAATTCAAAAAGCCGGATAGCTGGGGCGATGGTATCAAGGCATACGTATATCTTTCAGATGCTGACAAGAATGCAAACTGGCCTGGTGAAGCAATGACCGATAATGGTGACGGCACATACAGCTATAATGTTGATAAGCACTTTATGGAAGGAACCGACCCGAAGGTAGTATTCAATGACGGCGGCAAGAACCAGGCACCTAAATCAGGCGGCTTTATTGTCAAAGATGGTCAGGAATATGACGAAAACTATTCAGACTGATAATATATCAGGTCAGGAACTGCGGAGCTTTTCCGCAGTTCTTTTTTCTTTTGAGTAAAAATAAAAAAGTCATAACGATGCGACCGTTATGACATAAAAACAATGTTATTTAAACTTATCATTTTAAAAGGTACGGAAAAAGATATTTTTGCAAGCCTTTGTCATACTTGAACTCAAGCAATAATCTGACCCGTAATACTTCACTTAACACATCACTGATTTACACTTTATTCTGACCGGTAGGTTTATATTTTAGTGAATAATGAAAAATGAATAGTGAATAACGAATAATACAAAAACGCTCCTCAGAGCATTATTATAAACTATTCACTATTCACTATTCGTTGAGCCACGGCACATAAGTGACGGGGCGTTTCTGACCCGGACGGGAATCGAACCCGTGTTACCGCCGTGAAAGGGCGGTGTCTTAACCGCTTGACCACCGGGCCGGATATTACGGCATTATATTTCTATAATGCCTGTTTGGTAGCGGTAGTGGGATTCGAACCTACGACACTCCGGGTATGAACCGAATGCTCTAGCCAACTGAGCTATACCGCCATATCGCTGCAACAATCAGCTTTATTATTATATGATATACAGAATCATTTGTCAAGGATTTTATTTGATTTTAAATCATTTTTATTATACAATTTGTATAAGCAGGCGCTTATATTACTATGCGTAAAACAATTTCCGGAACAAGACATTTTTTATAGCTGAGAACTTCATAATGATCTGATCCCGGATCCTGACACAGAATTGATTGCATATGCAGCTGATGAAATGGCAGCCGGAACATAAGAAAGACCGGGGTTGAATATAATTTAAACAGCTATTTTATTACTAAAAAATAAAAAGATTTACAATTTGTAATAATTTGATTTTTAAATTTCTAAAACAGGATTAAACAGTTTTCAACATCAAAATGTTGAAAAGGTTGAAAACTTCCTAACAGGGTGGTTGAAATACATATATTGCAAAAAAAGATAAAAAATGTAAAAACTACACCATATATTGGGTTTTATAAAAAATCAAGCCATATTTGAGCGTAATATCTGCCCGAAAAATTACAAATTGTAATTTTTATTTAACACTTTCAACATTCTGATGTTGAAAACTCTGATTTATTAACATTTACAATTAGTATATGAACAGACTTTTAACAAAAAAACGACACTATTATTAATAAAAATCAGGGGATAGAGACAATTGAAAAAATGGCAACCGCATCCGGGCAGCTGCGGCGAACATATATTATGCTGAAAAGACAGGTGATGAAACTTAGGGGGTTTTTTATTAAGAGTTGAAATGGAGGCAGTGCGGCAAAATGATTTTTCAGATAATATTTTCCCGTTTGTTCAGAGTATAATATTCATTTCTGAGTATAGACAAATGATCTATATCATAGTATACTCCGTCCTTATACAGATCATTCCTGAGAGTGCCCTCATATATCATGCCGATTTTTTCCATAACTCTGCGTGATGCAAGGTTGACGCTCATACAAAGACCCGATATCTTTTCAAACCCGAAGATATCAAAGCCAAGGTGCAGCATTTCACGTGCGGCTTCTGTTGTAAATCCGGAATTTCTGAATTCAGTATCAATATAGTATGAAATATCTGCGTGATTATGATTTGCACTTATATTGATAAGTCCGATATTGCCTATGTACTGTTCATTATCCTTCAGAAACATTCCGAACTCAAAGCTTTGCATTGTCCGCATATTGTTTTTTATAAACCGGAACCATTCCTTAGCACGTCTTTTCGGATATTCCTTCGGAATACCATACGTAGTGGCATATATCTCAGGCTGTCTGACTATTTCAAGAAAGTCATCAATATCCGATCTTACATATTCTCTTATTATAAGTCTGTCTGTGGTAAAACTGAAATGTCGCATTTGATTCCCTTTCATATATCTCAGTTTATTATGTTTTGATTTAAACCTGGGCAGGAGAAGCTACACCTTATGGGTGAACAACTTAAAAACCTGAAATGCATAAAACAACGCATTATCTCTGGGTTTTTCAGAACAATCAATAATGAATTTCACGGATTCAGGTTATAGTCAATACTGATATAATTACTACAATACTCACTGCCGCAAGGCAGTGACCTAAAACCTTAAGTTAATGACATTGGCGTGCCGCCGGTGTTGCAGCGTGCTATCGCTGCGCTCTGTGTTCAGAACTTCTGATTTCTTCTGACAAATACTATTATGTAAGCTGACTACAGTTTTTTTCAAAGCTCCAAGAAATTTTTTGCCTCATCGCCGACTGCATTGAGTGCGCCGCTGAGGGTCAGTCTGAGCTGCTTACTGATGCTTTCCTCATCATAGCTCATATCGCTGTTTGCTAAAAGTGAAGCATAGCCGTGGACAAACATATAAACAAGCAGAAATACATCCCTGCATTTTTCCGCACTGATATGAAGCTCCTTTGTCATAAGCATTATAAAAGGAGATGCATCATCAGGGTCTGCAAGCCCTGCAATATAATTTTCCCGGCTGTATTCTGACTGGAACAGAAATCTGAACAGCTGTGTTTCTTCGACTGCAAATCGTATATAACGCAGTCCGATGTTAAGCAGGATGTCCTTCTTTTTTCCGCTTATTTTTGTTATATATTCCGTATGGTATTCGTCAGCCATATTGTATATTTCAGTCCTCAGCTTATCGACTGTGGGAAAATGATACATTACAGGCTGAGTCGAACAGCCAAGCTTTTTTGCAATACTGCGCACATTTACATTTTCAGCTCCAAGTGTTCTTGTTATCTCAAAGGCTGCTTTCAAAACCGACTCTCTTGTATATTTCACCTTCGGCGGCATACTGTTCCCTCCTTCTGATACCAGGCATGGTCAGAAAATAACATTAGTTATATTACAAAAATTATATTACAACTCACGATTACTTTCAATAGTTTAACCTGAATCCGTGAAATTGAATTAAATCTTTTTTTAAACCTTCCGGGTTTTCATTTCAGCCAGGCGGCAGGCGTGCGCAGCACGCCTGCCGCCGTNNTATGGGTGAACAACTTAAAAACCTGAAATGCATAAAACAACGCATTATCTCTGGGTTTTTCAGAACAATCAATAATGAGTTTCACGGATTCAGGTTTAAATAAAAAATCAGTGCTTCCGGAAAATTGTATTCTGTGCGTAAACTCCTGAATTTCATATATGTGTAACTCTGAAAAAAAATACCGCTCTGCAAACGCAAAGCGGTATAAATTAAGTACATATTAGCCGTTATATGAATAGTTCGGAGCTTCCTTTGTTATCTGGATATCATGCGGATGGCTTTCTTTAAGACCTGCACCGGTGATCCTTACAAATTTTGCCTTGTCATGCAGCTCCTGTATAGTAGCACAGCCTGTATAGCCCATACCTGCACGAAGTCCACCCATAAGCTGGTAGATAGTATCAGAAAGCGGTCCTTTGTAAGGCACACGTCCTTCTACACCCTCCGGAACGAGCTTTTTGTTGCCTGACTGGAAGTAACGGTCTGCGCTGCCTCTGCCCATTGCGCCGAGACTGCCCATGCCGCGGTATACCTTGAACTGTCTGCCCTGATAGATCTCCTTGTCTCCGGGTGATTCCTCACAGCCTGCGACAAGCGAGCCGATCATAACAACACTGCCGCCTGCGGCAAGAGCCTTTACGATATCGCCTGAATATTTTACACCGCCGTCAGCGATAACGGGGATATTATGCTTTGATGCCTCATATGCAGCGTCATATATAGCAGTGATCTGCGGAACGCCGATACCTGCAACGATTCTTGTTGTACAGATCGAGCCGGGACCGATACCGACCTTAACACAGTCAGCACCTGCGTCGATAAGTGCTTTTGCAGCTTCTGCTGTTGCGATATTGCCTGCGATAAGCTGAACATCGGGGAATGCCTTCTTTACACGGGCAACAGAATTGATGATATTATTGTTATGTCCGTGAGCTGAATCGAGAACAAGAACATCGACCTGTGCCTTGATAAGCTCTTCGACTCTTTCAAGCACATCCGGAGTACCGCCGATAGCAGCACCGCAGAGAAGTCTGCCGTTTTCATCCCTTGCACTGTTAGGATACTGAACAGATTTTTCGATATCCTTTATGGTGATAAGTCCTTTGAGGATTCCGTTGCCGTCAACGAGAGGGAGTTTTTCAATCTTATGCTTTTTAAGTATAGCCTGCGCCTGAGTAAGTGTTGTGCCTACAGGAGCAGTAACAAGCTGACCCTTTGTCATAACATCTGCAATGCGCTGGCTGTAATCGCTTTCGTCCATAAAGCGGAGATCACGGTTTGTAATGATACCCACAAGCTTTCCGTCCTCACAGATCGGCACGCCTGAGATCTTATACTTAGCCATAAGCTTGTTTGCATCGTTTACATAATGACCCGGACTGAGGAAGAAGGGATTGACGATAACGCCGTTTTCCGATCTTTTGACCCTGTCAACAGCATCTGCCTGCTGTTCAATTGTCATATTTTTGTGGATGATACCGATACCACCCTCACGGGCTATTGCGATAGCCATACTTGTCTCCGTGACGGTATCCATAGCTGCCGTCATAAGCGGAGTATTGAGCTTGATTTTTTTTGTGAGGTGTGTGCTTATATCAACATCCTTGGGCTGAACATTGGATTCACCCGGAATAAGCAGCACATCGTCAAAGGTCAAGCCTTCTTTTCCGAATTTCTGATTAAAATCTACACTCAACATTCTGAATTCCTCCCCATTGTTTTTTCTTTATATAGTATTAGATTATACAACAACAGATATTTTTTATTATTCTCTTAAAGAATATAACAATGTGAATTTATTACATAATTGTGAATTATTTTATATACCATAAATTGGCTTGGAAAATGCCGCCGCAGAGTATGACTGCGGCGGCGTAAATATATTGAAAGTGATATTACCGGAGCTGAACAGATCAGTACCTTTATGATACAGACTCCTCGTAGGGGACAATACCGTGATTATTTTCATAGCAGTGCCTGAGCCATTTGTTGATATTATCGGTAAAGTATTTGTTTTCATCAAGCTTCAGATCGGAGGGCTGATTGAGTGCGATGAAAAGATAATATTCAAAATAAATAAAGTCATCACTGCCGGTGTTGTAAAGAAAGGCGGAATCGGAATCAAGAGTATTATAATATTCCTGCGGAGTATATTCCGGCTTGATACCTGCATCCAGAACATTTGCAGCCTTGTAGTCTGTTGTGACACCTGACAGATTATCCGCAGATTCTGCATTGAAACCGTCTTTGTTTTCATTGGATTCAAACAGGGTATGCAGATAATTCGGTCCGAGAACATCCCATACGGGTTTGTAGTTGATCTCCTTGACAGAATCTGTTATCAGATAGTAGTAGAAGATATTCTCAAGCTCATTTGAAACACTCCAGCCGTCCTTGTAAATATCGTTATGATCGTATTTGCCGACATTAGCGTTGAAGGCGTCGCTGAGAAGCTTTTTGATATCGTATTTATCATCCTTGATACCGAAGGCATTAAGCTGTGTCCAGAGGGCATCGGTGGAAGCGATCTTCATTGTCAGCGCAGTGTCCTCGTCAAGACCCTCGTAGGTATCGCCCTCATAGTCATCGAAAAGCTTTGTCTGTTCGTCATAACGTGCATAAAGATCAGAAAAAAGCTTGTCCTTCATTCCGAGAGACAGGACATTGTCTGTACAGATCAGCTTTGCAAGGTCTGAGGTGCTGACAATACTCAGGTCAAGCCCGGACATGAAATTCTTTGCTTCATCGGTAATATTTTTCTTGTAGGAATCCTCAAGCCTGATATTATTTTTTTCGCAAAGATAGATACATCCGGCGCTTCCGTAAAGCTGATTTAACAGAAGCTCGGCTTTTGCGGTCATCTGATTGCCCTTGAAGCCCTCGGATGAGCTTTGAGATGATTGATTTGATACAGTAGATGCACTGCTGTTTTGTTTATTGTCGGATTTATTGTTATTGCTGCTGTCGCTGCAGCCTGTCAGTGCAGTGCAGCTGAAAATAAGCGCACCTGCTGCAAGCAGAGCCGGCAGTCTGTTTAATTTCATATCTGTCCCTCCGTTATTTAGTATTGATCAGAACCATCAATACTATTATAACAGCACAAAAAATAAAGTCAAACAAAACTTTCCGGCGTGCCGCCGGGGTCGCGATTCACGGCTTAGTCAGCCTGATAAAGTTTTTTCCGGCACCGCCATACTTATTCAGGCTGAACTGCAACAGAATAAAATTCAAATACCTGTTGCCAACTATAATTTTACACTTACGCGGCGCAGTGCCTGCGCTGTCAATTTCGCGGGGATCGCTGCGCATGCCCACAAACCAATATTGTCGAAGTCGCACCGGCGTGCCGCCAATGTCATTAACTTAGCAAATTTGTAAAGTTTCGCCAGCCTTTTCAAAGGGGGATGAAAATACCTGAATCAAAGGAAAATGAAAATAGGGGTGTTAAAATATCGTAAAATGTGGTATTATAAAGATGAATATGATATAAAGGGGTGTGATGGCTGTGAAACGGCTTGAAAGTGAATGCGGCAGAGGCTTCAGCTATAATTCAGATATATCTGTGCTCGAACAGTATTATCAGAAGCAATATGATCTTATCAGAAACGGTAATACGGATCTTGTGACCTTTGAGCTTGTCATGCTCGGGAATGCTCTCGACTTTATTGCCCTTATCAAAAAAACTATGGGAATAAACCTCGATTCAAAAGAGAACTGTATTGAAATATATGATGAGGTTATGGATGCACTCAGCAGAGGTATCATCAACAGAAATCTCTTTGATAAGGATAACGATATCTCCAAAAAGGCAGGCGCATACCTTGGCTTCCTTATCATTGCAAATGTCGGAGGAGAATGGATAGATACCCCTGATGGCGAGGCTGTTATTATTGACGGCAGGGATGTATATGTATGCGATTTTGCACGCAACAGACTTATGAGCGGCTCGGAGCTTGACGCTGCGGAATACTATAAAAAGGTCAGAACGCTGAGAAAAAGCTGATGACCATGTGACGGCAGACAATAATAAATTTTAATGAAAACAGGAGAAATAATATGGCAAATCACAGAGCGGACAGAATGTCCGAGGATATACAAAGAGAGCTTGCGGCTCTTATCAGAGAAATGAAGGACCCCAGACTGCATGACGGTATTCTCAGCGTTGTACGCTGCGATATGGCTCACGATCTGTCCTTCTGCAGAGTCTATATCAGCTCAATGAACGGACTTGAAACGGCTAAAAAGGCAGCTGCGGCGCTGAAAAACGCTCAGGGCTATATCAGAAGAGAGCTTGGAACAAGGCTCAAGCTGAGATATGCTCCGGCGCTTGCTTTTGAAGCTACGGATTCTATTGAATACAGCGCAAATATCTCAAGAATACTGATGGATATTGATGTCAGACCTGCGGAGGAAACAGATGAAAGCGATAACTCTTGAACAGATCGCAGAAATACTGCGTGAGCATGACAACTATCTTATACTGATGCATAAATCTCCCGACGGCGATGCTGTCGGGAGCGCATATGCCCTGTGTATGGCGCTTAGAAAAATGGGCAAAAGGGCAGATACCCTCTGCGGAGATGAGATACCACCGATGTACGGATATTTTACAGAGCTTGCACCCAATGAGGGCGTAGAGCCGGAATTCATAATTTCTGTAGATCTTGCGACCACTTCGCTTCTCAGCGGAAGGACAGCAGATTATTCGGACAGGGTAGACCTGTGTATAGATCACCACGGGTCAAATACCGGCTATGCAGCTGTGGGATACGTTGACGGAAAGGTCTCTTCATGTGCAGAAATTATCAAATACCTTTTTGATGTAATGAAAACAGATATCGACAAGGCAATCGCTGATGCAATATTTACAGGAATCTGCACAGATACGGGCTGCTTCAAATATTCAAGCGTTTCCCCGGCAACTCACAGAGTGGCTGCACAGCTTATGGAGCTTGGTGCGGACAGCGCATATATCTGTCATCTTATGTTTGACAGCAAATCAAGGGGTAAGATACTTCTTGAAAAAATGGTTCTTGATACACTGGAATTTTACTGCGGCGGCGCACTTGCAGTGGTCTGCGTTACCCTTGATATGATGAAAAGCTCAGGTGCAAAGGACTGCGATATTGACGGTATCGCAAGTATTCCGAGGCAGATCGAGGGCGTAAAGCTCGGAGTTACTATGCGTGAAAAGCCGGGCGGAGAATACCGCTTTTCTGTGCGCAGCTGCGATGAAATAGATGCTTCATCAATATGCAAAAGCTTCGGCGGCGGCGGTCACAGGGCAGCAGCCGGATGCAGCATAAACAAGGATAAGGAAACAGCAAAGGCTGAAATGCTTGATGTCTGCATCAGGGCTGTAGAGGGAGCTGTATGAACGGTATAATTGTAATAAACAAACAAAAGGATTTTACCTCCTTTGATGTAGTAGCTGTCGCAAGGGGGATTCTCCGTGAAAAGAAAATAGGCCACAGCGGAACTCTTGACCCCATGGCGACAGGCGTTCTGCCGGTTCTTGTGGGAAGAACTGCAAAATCACAGTCGCTGCTTCCCGACACTGAAAAGGAATATGAGGCGGATTTCAGGCTCGGCGTTACAACAGACACTCTTGATGTCTGGGGCAGGGTGCTTTCGGAAAAAGAGAGCAGCTGCACCGCAGAAGATATTGAAAGAGTTCTCCCCCGGTTCCGCGGTAATATAATGCAGGTGCCGCCGATGTACTCTGCAATACAGAAGGACGGCGTCCGGCTGTATGACCTGGCAAGACAGGGCATTGAGGTGGAGCGTCAGGCAAGACCTGTGTGTATAAGCACACTTGAGCTTCTGGGCTTTGATGAAAAAACTCAGAGCGGCAGACTCAGGATATCCTGCTCAAAGGGAACATACATAAGAGTCATATGTGATGATATAGGTAAGGCTCTCGGCTGCGGCTGTATAATGACAGCGCTCTGCCGTACAAGAGCCTGCGGCTTTACTCTTGCGGATGCGCTGACGCTCAGGCAGCTTGAGGCAATAAAAAATGAGGGCAGGATTGACGAGGTGCTCAGACCGGCTGACTGTATTTTCAGCTGTTTTCCGGCTGCATATATCAGCGAAAAGCAGGCTGTACGGTTTTCAAACGGAGGCTCACTTTCGCTTGACCGGGTGAAATCTGTCAGGGAGCCGGAAAACTCTACATTATATAGAATATACGGCGGAGATGTATTTCTCGGTCTGGGACAGGCTGATACAGAAAAAAATGAGCTTACTGTAAAAAAGCTTTTTATTGATTCTCCCGTCAGACAGAAGTCCTGATGCCGGGGTGATTATGGGTGTTTTAAAAAACTGTAATCAACCGACACATAAGTTCTTGTCAGAATAAACCAGAACCGGACAAGGAGTACAGTAGGTTGTTTTATGTTCGGAAAGAAAAAATATGAGGGTGAATGTACAGGAAGATATACAGGTGAGGGAGTGCTTGACGGAAAACGCTTCAATGCAAGGGGCGGAGTCATGAGCGGCGAGGACGGTGTACAGACAGAGCTGTATATCGGCTTCAAGGGAACACATACAAGCGGAAACAAGCGCTATCCTGTGTACGAATATACGGTGGACGGTGTACTGTACCGCAGAGCGAAGGAGCACGTTGCATATAACAGCGGAGCTGTTGCAAAAATGAAGGATAAGCCCTGCACCGTTCGGTATGACCTTAACGATCCGGGAAAATCGAAGGCAAAATGAAGCATTGAGTATTGAAAAGTGCAGAATATGATGAAGAATCATCATTTGGCAAAATCCGTTGCAGATGTGTCATGGTATGAATTTACGAGACAACTTGCATATAAAGCACAGTGGA
>CACWVH010000076.1:13035-18279 GCA_902764235.1 uncultured Ruminococcus sp. | reverse complement strand
TCCGGATATGTTGTAGACGGGAAAAAGGACGGAAGCGGCGACTACAGTTGGGCAAGCGGTGCCTCCTACAATGGGGGATGGGAGAATGACTTGATGGAGGGCAAGGGCACCTATTATTACGCAGAGAGTGAAAGCGGTGTAAAGCTTACCGGCACCTTTAAGGAAGGTGAGCCTGAGGGAAAATGTACCTATTATGTTTCCGACTCCGAGCATTATGAAACAGATTGGGCGAATGGAAGGTGTGTGAAAATCTATGAGTGACAGAAGCGAGCTTTTCCCAACGATCAAGCGAGGAATTGAGCATTTGATTGAGGATGAGGAGGGAAACAAAGCCTTCAATGGCAGCGCCGATGAATTGGACTCAAGCAGCAATTATATTGATGTAACCATCAGCGGCGGCGAGATAGAGTCCAACGCTGCTACCGACGCGGCGAAGATAACAATTGCACAGATCGACGGCGGCTACAGCATAGCAACAGCAACCGGCGCTTATATCGGAGGCGTTTCCGGTCAAAACAAGCTGGATTTCAGGGACGAAGCCATTCTGAATACGATTTCGCTTGAAGACGACAGTGCGAAGATCGTTTCCAACACCTCGACCTTGCGCTTTAACACCACTTGGGACGGCTTCCGCTACTACAAGACTGTGTCACAGAAACCTGTCCAGCTTTATAAGCTCACAGGCGGCTCTGCTCCCACCACCTACACCGTAACATGGAAGAACGACGACGGCACTACTCTCGAAACCGACACAAAGGTTTTCTATGGCACAACCCCCGAATATAACGGCGAAACCCCGACCAAGCCCGAGGATGCACAGTATGTATATACATTCTCCGGCTGGACAGACGGTACAAATACCTATGGTCCGACAGATGTGCTTCCTGCCGTAACAGGTGACGCAGTCTACACCGCAGCCTTTACACCTAAAGACATCTTTGTGATCAACAACGGTGTATTGACCGCATACAATGGAGATAAGAGTGCGTTAAAGAACCTTACTATTCCTGAAGAGGTAACGGAAATAGGCGGCTCAGTATTTATAAACTGTACCAACCTTGAGTCAGTGAATCTGAACAATGTTGTAAAAGTAGGAGGAGACGCATTTTTCGGTTGTACAAAGCTTAGTTCAGTAATCGGTTCAAAGCTCAAGTATGTGGGTTATCGCTCTTTCTGCACGACAACAGCAAGTCTGAGAACACTTACATTGAGGTCAGGAAATAACGGAGCCGATAAAAAAGGCACTGACAGTATGTTCGTTACTACTGCAATGGTTGATGCAGGAAATCCGACATGGTACTTCTATACAGTAGTTCGCAAGGGTGATGATGGAAACGATTTCCACTACACTGCGTTTAATCAGACATTTTTAGTTGAAAAAGGTGTTGAGCCGTTTATCGAAAGTGATTATGAGGAACAGCAAACAAGTGCTTCCGGCGTTAACAAGAGTGCTATCATCTATATCACCATTGATGACGAGAATAAGACTATAAAGGTCAAGAGCAATGAAAGTAATGTCAGCGGATATGAACCCGGCACAAAGATTCTGGTTGACGGTGTAGAGTACACAATTGTGGAAGACATAAAGTATACTGTCACATGGAAGAACGAGGACGGCACTGTTCTTAAAACAGACGAGAACGTTGAGGAAGGCGCAACTCCCGAATACAACGGTGAAACCCCGACCAAGCCCGAGGATGCACAGTATGTATATACATTCTCCGGCTGGACAGACGGTACGACTGCCTATGCACCCGGCGATGCTTTCCCTGCTGCAACAGCAGACGCAGAATATACCGCAACATTTACAGCTGTTAAGAAGCACGTATTTGCCGCTCACTCCATCAGTCTTGGCGGCGACATAGGTGTAAACTTCTATGTAGATCCCGCTGTTGCCGGTGTTGACGCAGCAAACGCTGAAAGCGCAACCGTGAAATTCAGCTTTGACAAGCACACTTTCACAGTAAATCTCAAAGAGATCAAACCCGACGAAAACGGCTGGTACAAGGCTACCTGCAATATTCCTGCGGCTTATATGGCTCACAAGATTCATGCCGAGGTATATATAGACGGCGAAAAGCTGGATGAAACCGACGATTACAGCGTACAGGATTACGCTGAGACGATCCTTGCCGACCCCGCAAAGTATGACAGCGAAAAGCCCGAAAAGCTGGCTGTTCTGGTCAAGGAAATGCTTAACTACGGCGCAAAGGCTCAGACTGTATTCTCCGGACAGATGAACGCTGCGGCAGAGTATGACGAGATCGAAGGCTATTCCATGGCTGACGTAACTGCTGAAATGATTCAGGCAGCTATAGACAGCAATCCTGCAAACGAAGGCAAAACTGCTTCCGATATGTCAACAGTTCAGCCCGAGAGCGGCGCGCAGTACCGCACAACAAGTCTTGTATTCCTCTCACAGAGTACTCTCAGACATTACTTTGCTGTTCCCGGCGGTTCGGCTGATCCGAGCGCGTATGACGGCAATCAGCAGAATTATTACTACTATGTAGAAAAGACTAATATTTCTGCTAAGGAACTTGACGACCTGCAGGAATTCACGGTAAACGGCGTTACATTCTATTATTCTGCTCTCGATTATGCAAAGGCAGTTGTAGAAAGCAATATGGCGGATTCCGCAAAGGATCTCGCAAAGTCCCTCTACCTCTACAATCAGGCAGCAAATAACTATTTCCATGTCCATACCCCCGGAACGGCTGTCAGAGAAAACGAAGTCGCTTCTTCCTGCTCAGCGGAAGGCAGCTATGACGAAGTTATCTACTGCACCGAATGCCATGAGGAACTCAGCAGAGAAACAAAAACCATTGATAGGCACGCTCATCCTATCGAAGCGGTTTCCGAGGTTCCGTCAACTCACGAAGCAGCCGGTGTACAGGCACATTATGTGTGCACCGAATGCGGCAAGCTCTTTACCGACGCACAGGGCAGCAGCGAAACCACAGACGATGCGCTTATTATCCCCAGAAATAACAATGTTAAACTGGATGAACTCACCGGCGATATTACGTTATTGGACGGCGATATCGTAACCGGCACACTCGAAGGCAACAAAAAAATCTCCGTTGCTGCAGGCGCGACCATCACGCTCAAAGACGCAAACATCACTTTGGACGGCAGCGCCGGATACGCAGCAATCACTCCGTTGGGCGATGCGACTATCCTCTTAGAAGGTGAAAACTCCGTAAAAGGCGGCAATTTCCATGCCGGCATCTTTGCGCCTAATGGTTATACCCTTACCATCGACGGTACCGGTTCGCTGACTGCTGCTTCATCAAATAATGCTGCTGGTATCGGCGGCAGCTATACAACGTCGGGCAACATCGTTATAAACGGCGGTACGATTAACGCAACCGGCGCATATGGATCCGCCGGTATCGGCAGTGCTCATCAGCATAATTGTGGAAGCATCACCATCAACGGCGGTAATATTACAGCTACAGGCAATAGTAACGCAGGAGCCGGTATCGGAAGTTCCTATAAAGGAACTTGCGGAATCATCACCATCAACGGTGGTACTATTACGGCTACCGGCGGAACAGGCTCTGCGGGTATCGGAGCTTCCTATAACGGAAATTGCGGCGATATTACGATTAACAACACCGTTACAAAGGTAAGCGCACAAAGGGGCGGCTATGGTCCCTCTACCATAGGAAAAGGCTACGGCAGCTCTACCTGCGGCACCGTTACTATCGGCGGCGAAGTGGTTACAACCGGCACCAGCCCCAATCCCTATGTCTATGAGCCGTAATTACAAAAGAAAAAAACCACAACGAAAAAAGTTGATCAGCATTGAATTTCAAAGGGAAAGATAAGGAACGAATTTACAACCAGAAACGGCGGGCGGCAGCGATGCTGTCCGCCGATATTCATAACGAGGTAACGATATGAAAAATAAGTTTAAAATGATGCTGCTTTGCGCGCTGTGCGTTATATGTCTGCAAGTGTCCCTGACAGCTTATGCTTTTGAACCGGCGACAGATCATGATTTTGAATTGCCTCTTGACCCTTTACCGGGAACTGAAAGCACATCGGTCACACCTGACGGCTCCCCCGCTGAACAGTCCTCAAAGGCAGCAGACAAAATAACATCGGACATCAGTAACCCCGCCGCTTCAAGCTCAAAAACCACCGACAAATCAGAGGCAGAGGAAAAATCGGCTTCTTCCCGTAAAACCGAATCCTCATCCAAAAGCAGCAAAAATGATGGATCCTCAGAAATTCATTCGGACGGTGATTACATTGAATTGCCTGTTATTACAGCTGACGACGAGCCGCTCGAAACAAGCAAATCAACATCAGCCGCCGACAATGAACCGTCTCGTGTATCGGAGCTGAGCAATGCTTCCGAAGGCTCTGACAAATCTGTATCATCGGGAAACAGCAGTGATACCCAAAAACAGGATACTTCTCTTTCGGGGGAAAACGATAGCTCCCGTGGGCAGACTGCCGCTTCTGCTGAAAATTCAGAAACCACGGAATCAAACGGCAGCGGCAATCTCCCGATAATCATTGCTGCAATATGCGGTACGGCTGTGATCGCGGCAGGAGCAGTGTTTGTTGTTATCAAGAAGACCGGAAAGTGATATGAAGTTGAAATCGTGCGTCCGCGGTTCATTTTCTGCTTCGAAATTGGCAAAACTGACTAAGAAAATGTTCCATTCCGGAACACTCCCTTGAGACAGTAAACATCATGTTGTAGGATTATGTCAGGCGGTTACACTTACCATAGTAAATGTTATAAAAATCCCACCTGTTATTCTGAGGAGCGAAGCGATGAAGGAACTTTTCTGTAATGTTACTTTTGTGAAAAAGATCCATCGCTTGCACTCGGAATGACAGTAGGGTATTATTCACGACAACGGTGATAATTGGTAAAAATGCTGATGTTATGGTGTGGTTTCTATTAAAAAATCAGCGAAATTCACAATAAAATGTTCCATTCTGGAACACCCCCTTGAGGCAGTGTGATTATTGTTATAAAATCAAGTCAGCGCAGTTGTATCTGAATGATGCTCGGATGCGGCATTGTGACGAAAGTAAGCCTTTAAAAAACCGCTTACACAGCGCAGACTTACTGCGTCTACTTTTATATTCAATCCGATATGAATAGCAGTATACACAGCGGGATAGTTATATTTCGCTTGTCAGGCTGTATTTTTCATATATGTACAAGCGACATCCCCCTGCTCCGTTTGTGCAGGATTCCGCCGCAGGGCGCGGCAC
>CACWVH010000076.1:0-12953 GCA_902764235.1 uncultured Ruminococcus sp. | reverse complement strand
GCTTTTGGCGATCTCTCTCGCAGCGGCTATGGTCGCAGGCGGAGTTCCGGCAAGCGTCGGAGTGGCTCTGATAGGCAATACCGGTATTGTGGCTAATGCGGTGGATTATACTGAATTGACCGTCGGAAACTATTATAATTTCAATGATCATTTTAAAGGATGTCTTGCAGGAAAGTATATTGACGGCTTGGCTCAGGGGTCAGATGGTAAATTATATGATTCTGTGACAGATGCGTGGTTCGCACCACTTGGTACACTATCTTATAGTGGCGGAAAATACACTGTAGTAATTTTTTATAAAACTAGATACGTTGGCGGTTATCAAGTGGCTTTGGAATCCGTTACCGGCAATGATTTGGGTAGTGACAATTTATGTCTGAAACTCGTTTCCGGTGATGGCAGTCAAGCTTCTCCGTATAAGTTTAAAGTAGCAAGAGCGTATGTACAATCCGGTGACTGAATGATATTAAAAAGGTTGTAGCTCTCCCCGGTGCAAAAGCAGGTACTTCTCTTCAATATGTATTCTATGGGCTGAATAATGTTACCAGCATAGACCTTTCCAAGCTTGACACAAGCAACGTTACCAATATGCAAGGTGTCTTTGAAAATTGTATGAATGTCGAAACTATCAATGTCAGCACATGGGATACATCTAACGTAACAAAAATGAATGACTTATTCCAAGCCTGCCGAAAGCTTAAATCAGTTGATGTAAGCAGTTGGGATACTTCGGCTGTTACAACTATGGATTATCTTTTTAACACTTGTAATGCGCTTGAAACACTAAATGTCAGCACATGGAATACGAGCAATGTTACTAAATTTACTCAAGTTTTCAGTAATATGGATTCTCTCAAGACACTTGATATAGGCAGTTGGGATTTTGGAAAAGCAAATCTGAGTGATAATAGTATCTATGCTATGTTTGTCTCAGATAAAGCACTGGAGTCAATCAGGCTTCCGGGTTCGGTTTCGGCAAATACTTTTATACCGTATAAATTTAGTTTCTTTAATAACCCAAGCCTGAAAAAGATTACTTTTACAAGTGCTTATGATTTAACTACAAGTGCATATATCCCGAATGAAGCGACTGATCGCTTTGCACAAGGCTGGTTTAACGAAGACGGCGAGATGATCTCCGGAACAAACAATAACGCAGTAGTGAAGGGCGAAGCAGGCACTATAAGAAGAGTAAAGTGCAATATTGCCACTGCCACAATTACAGTAGGTGATCAGATCTACACACGCGAAGCAACAGAGCCGGAAGTTACTGTTACTGACGGCACAAAAACGATTGTAAAAGATACAGACTATACCGTTGAATATGCTGATAATACCGATATCGGTACAGCTACCGTTACAGTGACAGGTATTGGCGAATGTGCAGGCAAACAGGAAGTTGAATTTGACATTGCTGCTTCTCTTACTGTACCTGAAGATGTAACCGTAAGCGTTTACAAGGACAAGACAAATCTTGCGGACAAGATCGACGGCAAGGATGCTGTTAAGGAAGGCTATTACATAGTTTCCGACAAGCAGCTGACTTTCAATGACGAGAAGATCGACGCAAGAGAGTATAAGCCGGGCGCAAGCAACCACCCCTTCAAGAGTAATGACGAGCTTAAAGCAAAGTATTGCTACTATGTTCTTGGCTTGTCAGATAATGTTGTTGCAACACACAGCCACACATATAAAGTACAGACTGCTGACGATAAGCTGAATGTAAGGTGTGAGGGTGAACCCGGCGGCTATAAGACAGCTGCAGAGCTGACGATCGCAGAGGGCAACTATGAATACGGCGACAGAGTTGATATTGAGGGAAAAACATATGCAATAGAAGAGTATGATGTAAAAGATACTGATGTTACATTTGGTAATATCTACTTCAAGAATACAACTAATGACTCAACCTCTACAACGTCTATGCCTACAGAGCTTGGCACCTACAGCGCTGAGATCGGTGCTACCTTCAACGGTACAAGATATTCTCTGTATAAGGAGTTTGAGATCGGCAAGAAGGATATATCAAAGCTCGTTAAGGAGTCTGATCCCACAGCTGATAAGAACGACCATATTGAGGTTTCACTCAAGCCTGCCGAGGGTGCGGTAGTTCCCGGTTACACAGTAACATATAACGGAAAACAGTACACACCTGTTATCAAGCTTGTAAACTATGTTTACGACTATAATAATAAGCAATACAAAGAATCAGTGCTTGTTGAAGGAACTGACTATACTGCTGTTCTCACTCCTCAGACAAATGCAGGTCATTACACCGTAACGATCAATGCAAAGGAAAACAGCGTTAATTACAAGGGCACAGGCACATTCGACTGGGATATCACAAAGAGAAACTTTGAAAATCTTTCCGTAAATGACACCCGTACTGCTGAACAGAAGGTTTATGACGGTCAGGCTGTACAGGGCAGCGAGTTTACAGTTGAAGGTCTTGGCAATGACACTAACCCGGGTACAGAAAGCGGCAATACATTTACCTACAAGTGGTATAAGCTGAACCCCTCTTCAATTATTGAGGAAGACGATATTAACCTTATTCCGGCAGATGCTTTCACAGAGATCGGAAGCGCACCCAAGGATGCAGGTATCTATCGTGTAGATATCACTGTCAAGAACAATAACTATAACGATACGGCTGTTGCAAAGAACTTTGAGATCAAGCAGAGAACTATAACTATCACCCCGAGTGCAGAAAACAACATTACCTATGGTGAAACAGTTGGTAATTTAGCATGGACCGCATCAAATGAGGTAGAGGGTGAGGCTGTTCAGGCAAGAGATGTTGATCTTAAGGTCATTAAGGCAGAAGTCGAAAACAGCGATCCGACTTATGTTAAAAATGTAGAAATACTGAACGCAGGCGAGTATAAGTACGCTCTCGGACATGAAGATGTTCCGTCTAACGCAAACTACAAGCTTGCTCTTGCTGATAATGCTAAGCTGACTGTAAATAAGAAAGCTCTCACAAAGGATATGTTTAAGGTTTCTCCGACTAAGCTGACTTATAACGGCTCACAGCAGACAGTAAATGTAACAGCTTCGGATAAAGTAGAGCTTGAAACTGATCCGTATGAATTGGTGATAGTGCCGCTTTCGATAGAGCGTATCAAAAACACCGACTGGGAAATCGTTGACAACTCCAACAAGGGTACAAATGCCGGCGACTACACCGTTAAGGTTAAGGCAACAGAAAACGGCAACTATTCAGGTGAGCTTACACTGGATAACAATGATCAGAAGTGGACAATCGAGGGCAAGGATATCAATTCCGGTTCTGATGATCCTGAAAATTCAATGTCTGTAGAAGCTCTCGACAAGACATATACAGGCGAGAATATTACAGAAACTGTTACCGTTAAGGACGGCACAAAAACGCTGACAATTGGTACAGATTACGAGATCATTACCGAGCCGGACGGCGATAAGTATACCGATGCGCAGAGCCTTACTCAGAAGAATGCCGGAACTTATACTTTCTATATCAAGGGTAAAGGAAACTACTCAGGCGAAAAGAAGGCAACATGGAAGATCAATCCTGCTGAGATCGAAAGCGTGAAGCTGACAGGCGGTACAAAGACCTATGACGGCAAGCCCGTTGCAGACAAAGACTTCCGTGTAACGATAAAGGGTCTTAAAGATGGCGATAATGCAAAGGATCTTACAAAGACCTTTGTATTCAAAGCAGATGGTACGTCAGTTGATAATCCCACAAATGCGGGCACATATACTGCTGAACTGACTGTATCAGACCCGAAGGGCAACTATGCGACAAAGACTGTTACATCTGATTTTGAGATCAAGCCGAGAGAAGTAGAGGTTTATCCGGCAGAGGGTCAGACCTTTGAATATGGCGCAGATCTTACTGTTATCGAGGATGCAATCAACAACATCGCTAATATCGAGCTTGAGCAGGCTGAGGAAGATTCTGCTACAGGTATCATTGCAGCCGATAATAATGCAGATACACTTACACTTATGTTCGGCGATAAGCCGTTCACAATAGCTGATGCCGGCGATGGCATTATAAATGTAGGCTACTATGATATCGTTACTAAAGAGGATATGGATGTAATCGGCAATTATAAGCTGGTTTACGAATATCCCGTACAGGCAGAGGTAACAAAGGCAACTCTGAAAGATGAGTGGTTCACACTTTACATCAGAGATGAGGATACAAACGAAGATTCCGCTGTAGAGACCAGTGAGGTTACATTCAACGGCAAGAAGATCATTGTTAAAGCAAACAACGGTCAGGCACTTGTTGAGGGTACAGATTACACTGTAAACGGCGATAAAGAGGTTTATCTGCCCGGCGAGTATACCATTGACATCAAGGGTAAGGGCAACTACACAGGTACAGTTAAAAAGACCTATAAGGTTGAACCTAACAAGGAGATCCATGCTAAAACGGTTGCTCCGGAATCAAGCTATAACCCTGAAACAAGTTCTTATGAATACGAATACACCTATGACGGCAACTCACCTGAGGTTTCTGTCACAGAAGTATCCGGTTCTGCTCCGCTTCCGGAACTCAGCAAGGTAACTTACAAGTACTGGCAGAAGGTTGGTCAGGATTGGGTAGAAATGATTGACGCTCCTGTAAATGCAGGCGACTATAAGGTACAGGGCGAAGTTACGGCAAAGGGCTATGAGATCGAAGTAGATGCTGCTGAATTCACCATTGCGCGCAAGAAGATCAACATCACAGTTGATTCTAAAGACCTCAAGGGTGTATATGGTCAGGAAACATTTACCGTTCCCTACACCTATGCCGATGATGCGATCATTGACAAGGATAAGGGTACAGTAACGATCACAGGCGATATCGTTGTTAATGTTGCAAACGGCGGTGCAGGCGAATATGAGCTTGATTACAGCGGCGTTACGATCAACAGCAATAACTATGAGCTTGTATTCCCGAACGGTTTGAAATTCAATCTCAGCAAGAAAGAGCTTGAAGACAGCAATATCGTATTTGACAGTGAAAATGTTGTTCTGCACGATATCGGAACATCAACTGCAAGCTTTAGAGTAGTAGTTGACGGCAAGACACTTGTTAAAGACGTAGACTACACTGTAGCCGGTACAACAGAAGCTGATGAAGCAGGCACATATAAGGTTCAGGTTCTCGGCAAGGGCAACTATGTAGGCTTTGCAGAAGCAAGCTGGACACTTGCAGACGATGCAGACGCAAGAGCAGCTGCACAGGCTGAGATCGCACAGAATGTAACAGTTGCGCTCGGTGATAATGTTTCAGCTAAGCTCAGCGGCGGCAAGAAGAGAGTTACAGCTACTGTCAATGCATCAGCAGGTGAAGGCTACACTATCACAAAGACAGGCTTTGTTTACATCCCGGCAGCAGATTATGTTGAGGGTCAGCTTGTGATCGGCGGCGAAGGCGTAACCAACGCAGGCAGAAACAATGCTGCAAGCTATACCTACGGCATGATAGACAATACAGGCACAGGCATCTATGCAAGAGGCTACGCAGTAGTAAACAATGGCGCATATGAGACTGTAGTTTATACAGACGCTCAGGAGCTTGTTTATGATGATCTTGTAAGATACACTGTAACTGTTGAGGGCGGTAAAATTGTCTCAACCTATCCCCAGGAAGGCTACTCAGGTACACAGGTTAAGAATGATAAGCCTACAGTAAGAGTATCATTGGATCAGGAACAGACTCCCGAAGGTCAGAAGTTCCTTCGTTGGGAAAAGGATGGCGTTGTAATATCCTACAACGAAGTATTCTCATTTGCTGTATCTGAAAAAGATTCAACAATAAAGGCTGTATATGTGGATGAAGATGAAGTAGTTGAGAAGCAGGTTGCAACCTATGTCGAGAGCGTTACACCTAACAAGGATACCAAGAAAATAACATTTGTTTCCGCTGCAAGTATTCCCGATGAGTTAACAATGGTAAAGACCGGTATCGTTGCAACCAACGACGCAGCTATCGGAGAGGACATCGATGTTAACAGTACAGTAATAACAGATGGTTGTTCTGTATTCGTTAAGGAACTTGCTGGTGTAACAGAGAACACCAAGAATGCAAAGTATACCTGGACAAAAGCAAAGGTCGTTGAGGGACAGACATGGTATGTTCGTTCCTATGTTGAGTATATAGATGCTAACAACGAACATCAGATCCTTTACGGTGAGATTGTCAAAGCTAACCTTGATGGAATCATAGCTTAATAGCTCATGATATAATAATATGTAAATAGAGGTGATAGAAATGCAGAAGGAGTATAAGAGTCTTCAGCTTGAAATAGTTGAGTTCGATGCTGAGGATATTATCACTAATAGTGGTTGTCCTGATTATGTCTATGGTGAAGACGAAGACTAATCAAGAGTAATATTTTTCCGGAACGGCAGACAGCTTAGGCTGCCTGCCGTTTTACCTATAAAAAACTCCGGAGGAGTGCTATGGAAATAATTAAAAACGGCGACAAAAAGGTTGTCGGTATAATATCAAAAAAGAGTTTTCCTGATGATGCACTGTACAGGGCTTCGGGATTTGTGTATTCATATGCAGAAAAAGGAATATATCTGCTGAGAAATACCCTGACAGGACAGGTCGCAAAACTAACTGAAAATGAATGTAAAGCTTTTGAGCAGCTTACGAAAAAGTCAGTGAGTTATACCTATGTCTCTGAAAATGAACTGACAGAGCTTGTGAAGCTCAGATTTATAGTGGAAAATGACTATTCAGAGGCTGCACAATACAAACAGGTCATTGAGATACTGAACATGATGAGCAGGAAAAAACCAGGACTGAAAGCCTATACCATTCTTCCTACAACAGGCTGCAATGCAAGGTGTATTTATTGCTATGAGCAGGGCATAAAAACGGTGACAATGACGAGGAAAACCGCTGACAGACTGATAGAGTATATTTGTGAAACACGCCGGGATGATGAAATAAAGCTTTCATGGTTCGGCGGTGAGCCGCTTTTAGGCCATGAAACAATTACCTATATATGTCAGGCACTGCGGGATAGAGGAGTGCCATTCAGATCTGAAATGGTAACAAATGCGTCCATTATGACAAGGGAAATGGCAAGCACGGCGAAAACGCTGTGGAATCTGAAAAAAATGCAGATATCTCTTGACGGTATGCCGGAGGATTATGAAAAGAGAAAAAATTATTATCTGCCCGATAGGCATAACCATGAAACTGTGATCAGAGCTATACATTATCTTGCAGATGAGTGTATTGAAATAGAGCTCCGTGTCAACTTCGACAGGGAAAATATTTCAAGAATCAAGAACTATCTTGATTTTCTGAAAGCAGAATTCGGGAAATATGAAAATATTTATGTATATCTGAGCTTGCTTTTACAGGAGAAGTATAGTGATAAGTGTGTTGAGCTGTACCATGAAATGTTTGAATTGCAGAAGTATATGAGGCGGATAGGTCTGAGACAGAGCAGCAAAGAAAAAAAGAAACTGCATATCAAGATGAACTATTGCATGGCTGACAGTATGGACAGCAGTATTGTAATTGACCCGCAGGGGAATTTCTATCATTGCGAGCATCTGCCTGAGAATAAGTCATGGGGGAACATTTTTGACGGCTGTACGGATAAGGAACTGTATGAAAAATTAAAAAAGCCGGCGCTGATTGATGAAAAATGCGAAAGCTGTACTTTTCTCCCCTATTGCACACCATTCTACAAGCATGGCTGTCCGGGGTGGTTCGATCATTGCGCTCAATATATGGGAATGAAAACCGAATACTCACTTAGCAGTATTATTTCATCGTTAAATAAGGAAACACAGGAGTAATTATGAAAGGCACATATAAAATAGCTGATAAAATAATAGAAATAATCTCTCTGCACGAAAAGGTGCATCAATACTGTAAGGAGTACCGTTGTGAAGGAAAACCGGAAATCACAATAGTTACTTCTCAGGCGGATATTGACTATGAAAGGAAAAGATCAGCCAAAACAGATGCCGCCGAAGGAAGAGCTCCACTGAAATCGCCGGACGATTATCTGGAGGAGCTTGCTGTCTACCGTAAAATAGCCGAGATAATGCCGGAATATGATACTTTTCTGTTTCATGGCTCGGCTGTTGCCGTTGACGGACAGACCTATCTGTTTACCGCAAAAAGCGGAACAGGCAAATCTACGCATACAAGACTATGGAGAAGGCTGCTGGGAGATCGTGCTGTAATGGTAAATGATGACAAGCCGCTGATCCGTGTGAATGACGGCAGTGTAACGATCTTCGGCACACCATATAACGGAAAACACCGTCTCGGCACAAATGTTGCCTTGCCTCTGAAAGCTGTATGCATTCTGGAACGTTCAAAGGAGAACCATATTAGTATGATAACCAAGGCGGAAGCCTATAATATGTTATTGCAGCAAAGCTACCGCCCGTCAGACAGTTCTGCCCTAGCAAAAACACTGATGCTCATTGATAAAATGGCTGATAATGTAGATTTCTGGCGGCTCGGCTGTAATATGGATATTTCTGCGGCAGAACTTTCCTATAATAAAATGAAAGGATAATAATTATGAAACTCAATAAGAACTTTTTAGTACACACCACAGGAGATGATACCGTTGTCGTTCCTACAAGCGATGCCGGTTTTTCAGGTGTTGTCAAGGGTAATGAAACTCTCGGAGCTATTCTCGATCTTTTGAGTAAGGATACCACTGAGGAAAATATTATTGAATCAATGCTGAAGGTATATGACGCGCCTCGTGAAATAATCGAAAGGGATGTAAAAACAGCTTTAAGGCGCTTGAAAGAGATCGGTGCGATAGATGAATAAGCTTCGCTATGAGGATTATATCGAACAAAATGGCAGTCTGACATACACGAATACAGGTGTCAGTATGCTGCCGCTGCTCCGTCAAGGCAAGGATATGTTTATTGTTTCCAAAAGAAACGGAAAACGCTTCAAACCGGGTGATGTTGTACTCTATCGCAGACCTCCGGATCATTATGTACTGCACAGAGTGGTAGAAGTTCGCAAGGATGATTATGTAATACTCGGTGATAATTGTGTTAATAAGGAATACGGTATAAAGGACGAGGATATTATCGCTGTAATGACCGGCTATATCCGTGGTGGCAAGGAACATACTGTTTCCGAGAAGGGATATCGGTTTTATTCCTTCGTATGGCTGCATACTATACCTATACGAATTGGATTTATGAAAGCTAAAATAAGATTGAAAAGTATCATAAAGAGAAAAAAACGATAATATGGCTGTAGGCTTTTCCTATCATTCTCATCTTACAAAATGACAGCATTAACAAAGATTGGTATTCCTGAGGTTTTTGGATAACATCAATGTTAGTATCAGGAAAGGCGAATATATATTAATCAGTATAAAATTTCAGGGTAGTATTTTGAGTAATAATCTCAGAGTACTGCCCTGTTTTCGTATTTATTAAACAATAAAGGGAAGGATTATTCTACAACTAAATATTAATCTGATAGTTGATATTTAGTTCGTTCAGAGGGATATATAGTATACTGTAAACGTTGCTGTTGCAAACTATAAATATATAAACTTCCGGAGGGAATCGTTATGGACGAGCTTATTATAACCAAAGAAAGAACAGATGAATTCAGAAACTATCTGAAACTTGAAGAAAAAAGCGATAACACCATCGAAAAGTATATGCGTGACATTAAAGCTTTCCGGCAGTATGCGGGAACACAGCCGGTAACAAAAGAGCTGGCAATAGCATATAAGGAAAAACTTCTGGCGGATGAGTATGCCGTTCGCAGCGTTAATTCTATGATCGCATCTTTGAACAGTTTTTTTACCTTTGCCGGATATGAGTATTTGAAGGTAAAGACCATTAAGGAACAGCGGCAGATTTTCTGTTCTGAGGAGAAGGAGCTTACGAGAGAGGAATATAATCGACTGTTATCTGCCGCTGAGAGTAAAGGCTGTAAGCGAATTAAAGTTCATTACAGTTGAAGCAGTCAAGAAAGGTGAAGCATTTGTTTTCTGTAAGGGTAAGCGCAGAAGTGTTTTTATTGTCAAAGCACTACAGAAAAAACTGCTCCGCTTTGCAGCGGAACAGAAAATTGAATCAGGTTGTATTTTTATTACACGCACAGGCAAGCCTTTGAGCAGGACGAATATCTGGAGAGATATGAAAAATTTGTGTAAAGATGCAAACGTCAATCCGGATAAAGTATTCCCGCACAATCTCCGTCACCTGTTTGCAAGGGTGTTTTACGGCATTGAAAAGGATATTGCCAAACTTGCCGATATTCTCGGTCACAGCAGCATCAATACCACACGCATTTATATAATCTCAACCGGAACAGAACACCGTCAGCGTATGGAAAACATGAGACTTGTGATATAAAAAATGCCCTGCCGTAAAGCAGAGCAACATAATTGCCATTATGTAATCATTCGTTATAGCGGTGTTTTATTTGTCGGATAAAAAAATACATAACAATTCAAGCTCTATCAGCTGTTTTCAAAAACACAGTTGGCAGAGCTGAATGCCTATCGATCGCGTTTATGATTTTGATTTCATTTTGCGATACCTCGTTCATTCCGTCCAGAAATGCGCGGGTGATATGCATGGTGTCGCTGTTTTCTTTTTTCGGGCTGCCGTTGATGACCAAGATTTTCATTGCTGTGATACTCCTTCATTTAGCTTTATGTAAAACTCTGAATGATATTAGGTTCGCTTTTTCTTTTCCGGTAAAAGACGAAACCATCCTCAATCTTTATGATACGATAGCCTAATCTTATGTAAAAAGCATTTGTCCGCTCATTCCAACATGGGGTATCCAAATTAAACTCAGCAGCCCACGGAAAATTCTTTTCTATGCAATCCATTAAACAAATTCCGTAACCTTTTCTATGATAGACGCTATCAACAAAAATCCTGCCAATGTATACGCTGCGTTTTGTTTCATCCGGAAATACAATGGCTGCCCCTACCAAATCATTATCTATCATTGCCAGATACAAATGCCCCTCCCGAGCCATTTGTCTATGCCATTCTACCGAATCAAATTCAGGCGGACAATCACCTTTTGCCCCGCCAACATTTACATCTGTTTCAAAAGCTCTGACAGACATATCTACGATTTTTTCTGCCTGATATGCTTCTGCTTTGATAATATACATCTCACTTCTCCAAGCTGTCTTACAAATCCGAATCTGTTTCCGGTTAATGTGATTCTGATTTTCGCGGTTCAGTTCAATCAAAAAGTTGCAGACCGTTTCATAATCTTCATTGCTGTAATGATTGAATTTCATAGTTTCCTCACCGTATCATCTTGAACATTCAGGGACGGTCATGTTGTTCTCTCCTTTTGGCTTATCCATTCATCCAATAACCGCATTTGCTCGTCTGTATGGAACCAATGCTCACCGTTCTCCATGACTGTCAGGTCGGCGTGATGCTTTTCGGCGAATGTGGAAATCGTATCGTAGGAGGTCAGTTCGTCACGGCTTCCGTAAAGAATATCGGTAGGAACATTCCATTCGACAGGGTGATCCCTGACATAGCATAGATATTCCCATGACAAGTCCTCACCAAACGAGGTGGGGATAACTCCACGGGATTCAAGTTCTTCCTCCGTGACATTCGTCCAAGTCATCATATCGGTAATCAGCTTTTCCATATCGACGATCGGCGAAATAAAGAGCGCCTTCTCGATCAGGCAGTCGATCTCCGCGTTCATACTGAAAAACGCGCCGATACTGTTCGCAATCAGGATTACGCTGTCGTATTCTGTTTTGAGCTTTTTTACGGCGGCATGGATTTCTTTTCCTGCCTCCCATGGGGTGAAGGTCTTGTAGTCCAGTCCTATAACATCATAATCAGGAAACAACGGCTTGTAATGCTCGCTCTCGGACGCGTTGCCGCCCTTGCCGTGTATATAGATAACAGTGTTTTTCATTATGATACCTTAATTTCTCAGAAAATCTGTCCCGGCAGTTTCAGCTTTTTTTGTACGGGAACTGTTTGTCAAATTCCTCAACATCCGCGTCGTCGACATAGTAACCCTGCGGCGTCTGATACACGCCGCTGATACCGTCAAGATATCCCTTTTTCAGCTCCTTGCAGAGGAAGAATGACGAATCCGCGTCCTCGGGCAGGTCGTGGTAACGGATATCAAACTTACTTGCAAAGTCAAAACCGCTCTTGCCGTAGAAGTCGATATTGCCCTCAAAAAACACCGCGCCGAAACCGAGCGCGGCTGCCTTTTCCAAGGAATAGTCAAGCAAAGCCTTGCCGTAGCCTTGCCGCTTCAAATCGTTCGCAATACAAATCGGACCCATTGTCAGCACGGGAATTGTTCTGCCGTCGTCGGCTTCGATGATCGTTTTCATAAACATATTCTGACCGATAATTCTGCTGTCCTGTTCCATCACAAAATCCAGCTCATTAATAAACGCAGGGTCGTCACGCAGTATATGAATGACATAATGCTCACTGCACCCCGGACGGTAAACATTCCAGAAGGATTCACGGACAAGATCCTCGACAGCTCTGTAATCCTTCTTTTCTTCAAGACGAATTCTGAAATTTTTCTTATTCATTGTTATACTCCCTTCATATATACCTCACAAAAATGCCTGATATGCTTTTCAATGCTTTCCAGTATTTCTTTCTCACACAGGGGCTGTCTGTCTGCTTTAGAAATTAAAAGAACCACAGGTGCAGTCAGCTCTGTCGCAAGCAAAACAGGGTCATCCTTTTTGAACAATCCTTCATTCATCATCTCTTCAATTATCCTCGTATACATTCGCTGTATCCCATCAAGCTGATGTCTTGTGGTGATCTCAGCAAGCCTTTCACTGCGAAACTGCTCTTGTACAAGAAAGGCTCTTCCCTAAAAAGTGTGGGTAAGAAGCGATAAAATGTGAATAAAACAAAGCGTCACGAGGCTCCACGTGATATACTTGAAATTGCGTCTAAAT
>CACWVH010000075.1 GCA_902764235.1 uncultured Ruminococcus sp. | reverse complement strand
TATGGGTGAACAACTTAAAAACCTGAAATGCATAAAACAACGCATTATCTCTGGGTTTTTCAGAACAATCAATAATGAGTTTCACGGATTCAGGTATATGAGAAGATTTTAAAAATTGATTTCCGTGCGGCGCCGGCGTGCCGCCGGTGTCGCAACGCACTATCGCTACGTTCTTACCCACCAGCCGATAATGTCGAAGTTGCGGTTCAGGCTTTCTTCTAACCAATACTTTTATGTTGTCCGACTCAGTTTTATTAGAAAAAATTTCATTTTAAAGCTTTCTATTGAATTTTGCTTATTTAAAGTGTATAATTTAGATAATAATAACTTACTGTGTTAATAGTTTTTCAGCTCTTATCAGAGCGGAATGACCTATGATTTTTTCAGCGTACCGAACGGAAATATTACTGTGAAAGGAAGATGATAAATATGTTTAACAGAAAAATTATTAAAAGGTTCACTGCGGCAGGACTGACTGCTGCCCTCGCTCTCTCCTCCTTCGGAATGACAGCAATGGCTGCCGGCAAGAGCGACCCGACACTCAGCGATAAATATTCTTATGTTTCCGCATATAATTCCTCTATTATCGCAAATCAGTATTATGATGCAATAATTGCCCTGCGGGACGGTATGCTCGGACATTCAGCATCAATTGATATTTCTGAATACAAAGTGCCAGGCTCATGCGTCAGCGCTCTTTATGATGCTACTCTGTCGCTTTGCCCTGAACTCTTTTTTGCTGATAACAGATATTCCTATTCTACTACGACCAAAAACGGAACAAAGATAATCTCCAAACTTATTCCGAATTACAAATATTCGGAAAGCGAAACCAATAGTATGCTTGAGCAGTTCTACAGCAGTGCTGATTTTTATCTGGATCAGCTGAATGATGAGCTTTCCGCCTGCACGGATGATTTTTCCAAGGCAGCGCTTCTGCATGATGAGCTTGTACTTGACGGACAGTATCTTATCCCGGACAGCACAAATTATACAATGATGGTCAATAAATTCGGAAAATGCGAAAATTATACCCGTGTTTATGCTTACCTTCTCGGGCAGGCAGGAATCAGAACCGAAATAGTGGATTCCGACCAGATGAACCATGAATGGCTCAGGGTATGTATTGACGGAAAGTATTATAATGTCGATCTCACATGGGATGATCCGCTCTATGACAAGCCGGGACTTGTTGGTCATAGCTATTTTCTTCTGAGCGACAGTGCCATCTCATCCGATCACAACGATTATAAGATCATCAACAATGCTGATGATACAAGGTTTGATAATTCCAGCCTCCACAGCTTTTGCTCAAAGCTGTGCAAATATGATCCGGACAAGACCGAAGTATACGCTGCTGATGAGGACAGCAAAAAAATCGTCAGATATAATTATGTGACAAACAGCTCGGCAACCGTCATTGATCTTTCCGGGACATACTGGACAGCAGCAAGCGGCGGTGTATGGCAGAACATTTATACAGGCATGGATATTTTTGACGGTGTCCTGTATTACAACATTCCCGATGCGATAATGTCTTATGATCTTTCAACAGGAAAAAAATCTGTCGTTTATTCAAACACCTTTGACAATGATTTCTACGGTCTGAGAATAAGAGAGGGCAAGCTTTACGGCATTACCGCTCCCGATCCGAATACAACAGGCACAGAGCAGTTCCTGAAACAGCTTGAAAAAAAGAAGGTCGAGGTTACCTCTGTTTCTCTTGATAAAACTGTTTTGAGTCTGTCAGTAGGCTCAAGTGCAGTGCTTACAGCTTCGGTAACGCCTGAAAATGCCACAAACAAAACTATAACATGGAGCTCAGGCAATAGTTCAGTTGCAACCGTAAAAGACGGCAAGGTTACCGCTGTCGCACCCGGAACTGCTGTGATTACGGCAGCATCTTACAATGGAAAGACCGCCAAATGTACTGTAACCGTTCTCTCTGATCTTGAAAACAGCTCATATCTCGGTTTCGCTTCTGTATATACAGACACACCTGTCACAATATACGGAAAAGCCTCCGGCGGCACTGCTCCGTACAAGTATGCCTTCTACTACAAGAGAAGCACCAATACAAAATGGAATGTGATCGGAACAGAATTCGGCTCAGCAGAAAGCGTAACTTTTACCTCCGGAAATGCAGCTGATTTTGACATAAAGGTAATTGCCAAGGACAGCAGCGGAGCAAAAGCCGAAAAGCTGCTGAGTCTCAGAGTAACAGAAAACCAGAGCTTTAAAAACACCTCATGGATAAATACAGAGATCGCTCAGATCGGCGATGATGTCAGGGTAACAGGCGCTGCCGAGGGCGGAGAAGGCAGCTACACCTATGCATTCTATTTCAAGAGAAGCTCGAATTCAAAATGGAACCGTATCGGCACAGAATTCGGAGATAAAAAATATGCTGTACTCGTTCCCTCAGCGGCTGCTTCATATGACATGAAGGTCATAGCTAAGGATGAAGGCGGAAACATGGTCACAAGGACATTCACTGTAAATGTTGTGAAAAGCCTTGAGCTGACAAATATTTCCACACTAACTGCGACCTCTGTTGCACCGGGCAAAACTGTCACCCTTGCCGGAAGAGTCATCGGAGGAACAAAGCCCTGCACCTTTGAATTCTACTTCAAGCGTTCTGCAAATTCAAAGTGGAACAAGCTCAGCTACGGCAATGACGCAGGAACATATGCAAAATTCACTCCCACAAACGCAGCAGAATTTGATCTCAAGGTCGTTGCCTATGACGCAGCCGGAGCAAAATCAGAAAAGCTCTTCAAGCTGACAGCAGGATAATCAGATTTCTCCCGCCCACCCCCGTCCCCTTACCCAAAGGGCAATGGCGTCAACTTAAGGTTTTCGGTCACTGCCTTGCGGCAGTGAGTGAGGTTTTATGAGCGCCGCTGCAAGGGGACGGCGGCAGGCGTGCTGAAATAAAAATCCGGAAGGTTTAAAAAACGATTTAATTCAATTTCACGTTTTCAGGTATTAATAAAAGAGTCGATGAATTACCGGTTCATCGACTCTTTTTTGCTGTATTTATTTTTGCGTTCCACGCATATAATCATTCAAAAAGCTTGTTCATAAGATCAGATATTTTTTTCTTACGCTTGGTCGTTTCCTGTACCTTGACAGTAAAGCTGATCGGCTCTCCGGGCTTTGCTCCGCCGGAAAGCACAGGGTCCATTGCATATTTGCCCTTCGGGCACAGAACTATCATCATGTTGTCATCTATGCTTGCAAAATAAAACCTCGATACCTTAGCAGGCCCTATCTCAACGTAATCGCCTTCCTTCGCATCCGGAATGAATATGACAGGTATCTTGGCAAATTTGCCTTCCTCTATTTCTGCAACTGCCATAGCGCCCTCAATACGATCTATTACTACCGTAATCATATTATCCTCCCTTTTCTGTGTCGATGCTGAACTCGTCGCCGTCTGTCGTCAGAACAATATCTCCGCATTCATCTGTTCTTATTATCTCCGCTCCTGCCTTTATCCAGCGGTTCACGACCTGATTATGCGGATGGTGATAATCATTGCCTGCTCCCAGCGACATTATCGCAAACTGCGGCCTGACCTTATTCACAAAGCTCTGACCGGATGAAGTCGAGCTTCCGTGATGTCCGACCTTTATGACATCAGCTGATACATCATAATTCTTTTTAAGGATATCATTTTCGGAAATCTGCTCTGCATCTCCCATATAAAGCAGACGAACCTTTCCGTATGTGATCTTCAGAACAATGGAATAATCATTAAGCTCCTCATAATTATTTCCCACAGGTGCAAGAACCTTGACGCTGAGAGAGGAATCATTTCCTCTGAAAATACTTGTTCCTGCCTTTGTTGTGGTAACCTTCTTGCCCTTTTTATCTATTGCTTCAAGGAGGTTTTTATATGTGCTTGTTGTTGAGCTTGCCTTCGGCATGAATATCTTGCCGATGGTAAAGGAGTTTATGACCTGTTTCATTCCTCCGATATGATCTGTATGAGGATGGGTCGCAACAACATAGTCTATCTTATTGTATCCGAGGTTTTTTATGTAATTTACAACATCTTTTCCGCTTTCCGCAGGACCTGCGTCAATAAGCATACTCTGACCGTCAGGAAATTCTATGAATTCACAGTCACCCTGTCCGACATCTATATAGTGGCTCACAAGCTGCGGGACATTATTATAATACTGATTATCCGCATAAGGGTCATTATAATAGTTATCGTCATAATAACCGTCACCGTAGCGGTCATTGCCGAATATCCTGTCGATCGTGTCACAGCCGCAAAGCGGAATGCAGACAGCCGCACAGAGTATAAGTGCCAGTAATCCTTTTAATTTTTTCATTTGCTCTCCTCCTCACAGATAGCTTTTGCAGTTATGATATCAGAGGGATAGGTCAGCTTGATATTTTTCCTGTCTCCCTCCACAAGACCGACCTCAAAGCCTTTCATATGGAACAGCTTGCAGGCATCCGTAATGCTTTTCTTATCCTCCTCGCTTACACTGCTGTACACATCCCTGAAGCTGCCAATACGGAAGCTCTGCGGAGTCTGCACCTGATACATTGTGCTTCTCAGCGGAAAGGATGAAGCTGTATTTCCGTCCCCGGAAACAATAATTGTATCGGTCGCCGGAACTGCCGCTGTTGCGATCTTATATTTTTCCATTGCAAGTATACTGTCCCCGATTATTTTTTCGCTTACAAACGGTCTCACAGCGTCATGTGTCAGAATGATCTCATTCTCATCAGCGGAAAGCTCGTCAACGGCATAGCTTATTATATTCATCAGAGTATCATTTCTGTCTGCTCCGCCCGGGGTGATATACACATTCTCAAGCCTGTATTTCTCTATCAGCCCCTGCATATAATCCATCCAGTCGGGATTTATCCCGACTATCACAAGTCTGATCTGAGGACTTTTCAGAAAAGACCCGATCGTCCTGATAATGACCGGCTTGCCGCAAAGCTCCATAAACTGCTTCGGCAGCTCACCGCCCATTCTCATGCCTGAACCTCCGGCTACTATTCCTGCTATTGCCAATTTTATTCCTCCTTCGGGGGATTTCGCACTCTGCGGAGCGCGACCAGGGGCGCTGGTCTCACCTGCCGGTTCGGTCGGTGCTTCTGCCGCCTTTGAAAAGGCGGGCGAAACTTTAAATATTTGTTAAGTTGTTGACATTGACCGGACATCCGCACCCCTGGCCCTAAACTTTGCGTTTGTTTTACTATGCTTTTTCAGAGTTCAGCAACCAAATGGCACTTCCTTCGGGCACGTCAATGTGTTTTTTTCTTTGTCTTTTTGCCGTCTCTGAGATATATATAAACTGTGATTATCAGAACTATTACCAAAGTCAGCATAATCAGTATTGTTACACCGAACATTCCGATACCGTATCTTGTCACATGGACAGTCAGCTTTTCGCTTACCCTGCCGTCGTCCGAACCGACAGTTATCACCGCATTGCCCTCATCAAGCGCAGTGATCCTTCCGCTTGAATCCACCTGAGCAATCGTCGGATCGCTGCTTGAAAAATGTACTTCCTTATCACTGATATTTCCGGGTACAGAATTATAGATTATATCATAATGCTTTCCGCTGTCAAGCGATATCTCTGTCTGGGACAGCTTTATTTCACGCAGCTGAGCTGCTGTGTTTATATTGCTTCCGTACATAACGCAAAGCGCCTTATCTGTCAGGATACAGGAAAGCTTGACGTTTTCGGAGCTTATTGTGACCCCTGATGAAAGACCCTCCGAGGAGCTGCCGGCACTGTATACAGTGAGAATATATTCTCCCTTTACAACATCAGTCAGTCTGAACTGACCGTCCTCATTTGTAGTGAATTGTTTGTCCATGCCCTCCCCGGTGATGCCTGCCTGTGTATTTGCAAGCTTCTCTCCGGCTGCATTATAAAGCACACCGGTCACGTCAGTGGTAAAGCTATTTTCATTTTCATCAAGCACCCGCACAAAACAGCTTGCACTTACAGCTGTGCTTTCGGATTCAACTGTAATTACTGCGCTGCCGGATTTTTTCGCTGTAATATTGCCATTTTCATCAACCCGAGCAACTGTTTCGTCAGAGCTGCTGAAAACCTTATAGCCTCTGCCTGCCGTGGGAAGTATCTGAGCCTCAAGAACAGCTTTTTCACCATTTTTAAGAGTGATAAGCTGGGTATTGAGCCTGACCTCTGACGGTGAAGAGCCTTCCCTGACATTGACAGTACATTTCAGCTCCTTAGCTGTTGAAAGTCTGCACGTGATCTCTGTCACACCGGCATTTTTGGCAAAAATAAGTCCGTCACTGTTGACAGAAGCAACCGAGGTATCCGAGGATGTGAAGATCTTATCATACTGATTATCCGTAAGCGTAAGTCTGAACGCCTGACCGGGAAAAAGATTGACGATCTCCTTTGAAAGCTCAGGTGAAATTCCCTCTGCATTCACACAGAATGCAGCAGTCATACATATGACCATTAAACAAATAAATGCTGATATTCTTTTAAACATATACTCCTCCGGAAAAAAGCTTTGATATTCACCGAACAGATAATTGATTTTCTGAATATTTTCTGATCGCTGTTTTATATTATAACATAAATTTCCACCAATAAAAACTATTTTAAAAAATTTATTAAACGTTCGCTCAGCCGTCGGTTGAGGCGTAGCCGAAACCGTTTACGGCGTGCGGTTGTTATAACATAAATTTCCACCAATAAAAACTATTTTAAAAAATTTATTAAACGCTGATTCAACGCAGCATGAGAATATCATATTTCAGAAAAGCGTGCATATATATTTTATATAAGCACAATTCCTGATACTACAGAGCATATTTTTCAGACGGCGGTGATCCAATGAAGAAATACAGACCCTATATTATTTCCTTTATCATTACCTTTGCAGCAGCCGGACTCGGAGGTCTTGTCACATATCTTAACCTTGACCGTTACGATACACTTATCAAGCCACCCTTTTCTCCGCCTGCCTTTCTTTTTCCCGTTGTATGGACAATATTATTCGCAGCAATGGCGTTTTCTGCTGCAAGAATCTATACTAAAACCGGCACATTAAAAAGCCCTGCAATGTACATCTATGCTGCACAGCTTTTTCTGAATCTCGGCTGGAGCGTGATATTTTTCGGTCTGAGAGCATATCTTTTCGCCTTCATCTGGCTTCTTATACTCTGGGGCGCTGTGCTTGCAATGATAATCATTTTTTACGACAAGGACAGGCTTTCCTCGGTCATCAATATACCATATCTTATCTGGCTGAGCTTTGCCGCCTATCTTAATCTAGCAATCTATCTTATCAATTTCACGTAAAAAATGCCATAAGGGAATTACACATTGTAAAACCGTTATGGCATTTTTTTATCACCTGAATCCGTGAAGCTCAAATGATTCAGGGAGTATGTTGTACGACCGCTGCCTGAAAGGTCATCAGATCTTATCAAGTGCCTGCTGTAAATCAGCAATGATATCATCTATATATTCAAGACCTACGGACATTCTGATCAGGTTCGGCTTTACACCGCATTCCTCAAGCTGCTGATCGTTCATCTGTCTGTGTGTTGTGCTTGCAGGATGAAGTGCGCAGGTTCTTGCGTCTGCAACATGGATAACGAGCTTTGTAAGCTTAAGGCTGTCCATGAACTGCATTGCCTTTTCTCTTCCGCCCTTTACGCCGAAGGAGATAACTCCGCAGGTACCGCCAGGCATATATTTCTTTGCTCTTTCATAATATTTGCTGCTTTCAAGTCCCGGATAGTTTACCCATTCGATCTTGTCATTCGCTTCAAGGAATTTTGCAACGGCAAGAGCATTGCTGCAGTGACGCTCCATTCTGAGGAAAAGCGTCTCCAGTCCCAGATTGAGCAGGAATGCATTCTGAGGACTTTGCTGTGCGCCGTAGTCACGCATCAGATGTGTAACGCACTTTGTGATATACGCAGCCTTTCCGAATTTTTCAGTATATACAACACCGTGATAGGATTCATCCGGCTCTGTAAGCATAGGATATTTGCCGTTTGTCCAGTCGAAGTTTCCGCTGTCAACGATAACACCGCCAAGAGCAACTGCATGGCCGTCCATATACTTTGTTGTGGAATGGGTTACGATATCAGCGCCCCATTCAAACGGACGGAGATTGATCGGAGTCGGGAAGGTATTGTCAACGATGAGCGGTACACCGTGTGAATGTGCGATTTTTGCATAAAGCTCGATATCAGCAACATCAAGTGACGGATTTGAAACGCTTTCGATAAACGCAGCCTTAGTATTTTCCCTGAATGCTGCGTTAATTTCGTCCTCACCTGCATCGGGGCTGATGAATGTGAAATCTATTCCAAGCTCCCGCAGTGATTTATTGAAAAGGTTGAAGGTGCCGCCATATATAGCTGCTGCACAAACCACATGATCGCCTGCGTGGCAGATATTTGTGACAGACATCATGCTTGCAGCCTGACCGGAAGCCGTCAGCATCGCTCCGACTCCGCCCTCAAGCTCTGCTATCTTTGCAGCAACTGTACTGAGCGTGGGATTTGTCAGACGGGTATAGAAAAAGCCGTCCTCCTCAAGATCAAAAAGCTTGCCGAGTGTTGCGGCATTGTCATACTTGAAGGTAGTGCTCTGAACGATCGGCACTACTCTCGGTTCACCGTTTTTGGGATCATAGCCTGCCTGAAGGCATTTTGTGTTAATATGATAGCTCATATTATCAGCTCTCCTTTAATTCATTATAGATTTTTATTATATCAGCCGACACCTCGGGAATTGTCCTTCCGGCATCAACGATTTTTATGTTTTCACGCCCCATAAGTCTGTCAAAAACCTCAAAGAATCTTTTCCTGATCCTTCTCTGGGATTCAACATTTTCATATATTTCCCTGTCGAAGCGGTTTTCTCTTATGCGGCTTTCGCAAAGATCAATATCCACATCAAGGAATATACAAAGATCGGGCTTTACTATATCCTTGCATTCGAGGTTCATTTTCATAACCCAGTCAAGATCTGCATCAATTCCCTGATATGCAAAGGACGAATAGTAATATCTGTCGCACACGACATCTATGCCGTCTGAAAGATAACGCTTTATGCCGTTTTTCGGATTGGCGTTATGAAAGATCCTGTCAGCAAGAAAAAGCGCTGAAAGCTCATATGCATCACGCCTTACAAAGCCGCCCAGAGCGTCCCGTATCATTCCTCCGACAGATGAAGCAGTCGGCTCTGCCGTAAAATAAGCCTGAGAGCCGGTTTTTTTGATGTGATCCGCAAGAAGAGATATCTGTGTTCCCTTACCCGAGCCGTCAAGACCCTCGATCACAATGAATTTTCCTCTTTTAACCATATAAATCTTCCCCATTTAAAAATTTTTTCTCCCGGGAATTACGAAAAGCCGCTCAGCAAGAGGGCTGACGCATACAGAAAAACCAATAAAATTCTCCTGATCTTCCCCATCTGTACACATCCACCCCGGAAGCATCAATAACACCACTATTATACACTTTTTTTCCAAACATTACAACCCACCGCCGGCGGAGTGCACGATTTTACTTGCATTTGAAGCCAGATGCGGGGGCTTTCCGGTCGCCCCCGCGCCCCTTCGGTATCAAAAAAGATAAAAATATATCAGAAGAATTTAAAAAGTTGATTTCCGTGGGCGGAGTGCCTCCGCTGTCAATTCTGTCTTTAAAAACATTCTTCATACACACGCTTTTATGAATCACAGAATATGTTCTTCTATTATGACATATCCCAGAGTGTATGCAAAAACAATAATTCTGAAAACTCCCAGAAATATTTAACACCATCGCCACAGGCGTGCCGCCAATGTCATTAACTTAGCAGATTTTTAAAGCTTCGTCAGCGTTTTCAAAAAAATCCGCCGCAGACCCGTTTGATCTACGGGGATACGGCGGATTTACTATAGATATTTGTTTAAATCAGGCAGCTTTTTTGCTTGATTCCTCAGCTGAGGATTCCTGCTTTGATGATTCCTGCTTGCCTGCCTCTGAACCTTCAGCAGATGTTTCCTGCTTGCTTTCCTCTGAGCTTTCGGCAGATGTTTCCTGCTTGCTTGCTTCGGCTGATTCCTCAGCGCTTGCCTCAGAGGACTCCTGCTTGCTTGCCTCGGAGGATTCCTGCTTGCTTGTTTCAGAGCCGCTTCCGGGCTGAGTCTTGTTTACATCTGTTTCATATGTGTAATCACTGATCTTAGCTGTAACAAGCTTTGCAAACAGATTTGCATAGCCGTCAAAGCCCTGATAGCTGAACGATGAATCCGGAACTGAAATATACTCGTCAGGAATAATAACTTCGCTTGTGTCTACCTTGCAGGTACCGTCTTCAAGCTTCTTTATGTCATTGAAACGGCAGGTTGTCCAGAAGGTGAACGGTATCTTCTTCTTGTCATAATTCTCACAGGTGACTGTTACCTTATATACAACGTGAAGCATATGATCGTGATCACCTGATGCTGACCACGGATCTCTTGACTCCTTGCCGTCCTTGAGGTTGAGAAGGATCATGCCCTGATATTCAACCTTGTCAAGAGTCTCACCGCTGTCTGTGATATTGGATTTGATCGTATCCTCGCTCTCACTTTTGAGTGTCGCAAGTGTATCTTCATCAATATCCTCAAGCTTTGACAGATATGTACCGAGTCCGCTTACTGTATATTCCTTTGTAGAAGCGTTAGGCTTTGCCTGGTATTCATCAGCACAATATTTATCAAGATCCTCGCCATACGGAGCAGTTACAGTAACTGTAACCTTATCGCCGTCCTTGAGACCTTCGGTCTTGTCAAGCTCATAGCGGAGATTCTTGTTGCTGTTGTTTTCGATCTCGGCCTTACCCTCAGGTGAAACACCCTCGAATACAACCTCAACACCCTCGAACGGATCGAAGCTTTCCATTTCGCTCAGACCCTCAACCTTGAAATCTTTTCCTGTTGTTGACGGAACAGAACCGATATTGTTCGCACAGTATTTTGCAAGATCGTCACCGTAAGGTGCAGAAACTGTTACATGGACAGTGTCGCCGTTCTTGAGACCCTCTTCCTGATCAAAATTATAGGAAAGTGAATACTTTGCTGTATAATCAGGCTTACCGTTACCGTTGAAGCCAGTATATTTTACTGTGAAGCCGTCGAACGGATCGAATGAACCGATTTCCTGAAGCTCTGAAACTGTAAATTCTGTTTCAGAATCATCAAGCTCAACCTTGACAAATTTCTCAATATAGCTCTTATCAGAACCAATGCTCCATTTGAGCTTTATCTTATCGCCGTTTTTAAGCTCTGAGGATTTATCAAAGCTATAGTCATACTTGACATTATAAAGAACCATCTCAGTCGGGTCTTCATAAAACTCAAGAACGGATTTTATTTCGCCGGGAGTACCGGATGTATATTTGAGCTTGCCTTCCCAGTCACTTCTGAACTTATCTGAATCAAATTCAGCACTGACAGTACCATATCCGTTATATCCGTTATACTCAACCTTTACATAATCAGCAAGCCTGATCTTCGGAGTAGCATTTGCAATAATTACGATTATTACAATAATTACTATCAAAACAGCCGCAGCCGCACCGATAATTGCTACAACCTTTTTATCAAGCGGCTTTTTTACAGCTGCTGCAGGAGCAGCAACGCCGTTTGCAGCAACAGCCGGGATCGGTGCTGTATTTGAATTTGCACTTACAATTGCCGGAGCTGCTGCCCCACCGACCGGATTGCCGCACTTCGGGCAGAATTTTGCGCCCGGCTTTAGCTGATTGCCGCATGAGCAGGTAATTGTTTCCTCCTGCGCTGACGATTCCGGCTTCTTTTCTTCTGCTGCCGGAGTACCTTCTGCCTTTTCTCCTACCTTACTGCCGCACTTCGGACAGAATTTTGCACCCGGTTTGAGCTGATTACCGCATGAGCAGGTAATAGTCTCCTCCTGTGCTGCCGGCTCTGGCTTCTTTTCTTCTTCAGTAGGCTTACTTTCTGCCTTTTCTCCTACCTTGCTGCCGCATTTCGGGCAGAATTTTGCACCCGGCTTGAGCTGATTGCCGCATGAGCAGGTAATTGTTTCCTCCTGTGCTGCCGGTTCCGGCTTCTTTTCTTCAGCAGGCTCCTGCTTTGCTTCAGGCTCTGCTTTTTCTTCAGGCTTCGCTGACGGTGCAGGAACAGGTGCAGGAACAGGTACAGGTACAGGTACAGGTGCAGGTGCAGGTGCAGGAACAGATGCAGCTGCATTTTCATCTGTCTTTTTACCGCATTTCGGACAGAATTTTACACCCGGCTTTAACTCAGCACCACAGCCTGAGCAGACTCCGGCTTTCGGTGCTTCGGGTGCTGCCTCTACAGGCGGAACCACCTTGTAACCGCACGAAGGACAGAATTTTACGCCGTCTTTGACCTCGACGCCGCAATTTTTACATATCACAATAAAATCCTCCTTGATCTTGATTTTCCTGCCGGTCATAGATCCGATATATTCTCATAGATGTGATTATTTATTCAGAAACACACACATTAAAAAATACATCCGGCATTATAGTCACCTGTACGCAATGAGAGGTCAGCATGACCATGACCGTTTCACAACCGGCTGCATAATTATTTATACACAAGTCAGAATCATGCTTGTATACTATATTTTCTATTATATATTCAAAAAATATAAGAGTCAACATATTATGAATTATTTTATAATTATTTGACATAAATTGACAAATAATTATATAAAATATTGTTTTGTAATGGTATTTTAACAATAGCTTATTCTTTTCATTCACCTGAATCCGTGAAACTCATTATTGATTGTTCTGAAAAACTCAGAGATAATGCGTTGTTTTATGCATTTCAGGTTTTTAAACGGCGGCAGGCGTGCTGCGCACGCCTGCCGCCTGGCTGAAATGAAAACCCGGAAGGTTTAAAAAAAGATTTAATTCAATTTCACGGATTCAGGATTCAGTTATCAACTGATGCTTTTATAAAAAGGTATCACGCTGCGATGGTATGAAATATTTGGTGGAGTTTTCAGGGAACTATAATCAGCCGACATAAAAGTTTTTGCCAGAAGAAAGCCTGAACCGCGACTTCGACAATATTAGTCAGTGGGTAAGAGCGCAGCGACCCCTGCCAATTTTTAAAATCTTCTCATATATTTTATCTTTTTTGATACCGAAGGGGTGCGGGGGCGACCGGAAAGCCCCCGCATTTCGCTCCAAATGCAGGAAAAATGTAAGAAAAAAGGTTGAATAATATTTCTTTCTGAGAAAGTTGATTTCCGTGCCGCCGCCGGCGGCGGGGTTGACGAAAGGAGGGGTTGATTATATAATGACTTATAGATGATCTTACACCGGCATTAAAAAGTTTTCAATAATGGAGGAGGTGTTTGCTTTGAAATGCAGAAGCTGCGGCAAAAAAATCAGAAAAGGTCAGGAGCTATGCCCTGATTGTGTAAGAAAGCTGCACAACGAAGATGACAGCTTCAGGTCGGAAAAATATACTGATCTGATGGACTCTTACGTTTCAACATCGCGTGTCGGGAACACAAAACACATACACATTACTCCCGATCTGTTAGCATTTACAACATTTGTTATTGCCGCTGCCATACTCGTCATAACAGTAATCCTCGTCACAACGGAAAGGGAAAATATCACGCTTGAGCTGTCTGACTATGTTGTTATTGAATATAAGGGCTATAACGGCTTCGGGCAGATAGACGCTCATTTTGACTCCGACAGATTCAGAAACGACTGCCAAAGCAAGCTTAAAAGCTCCTCCTCAGAGCATGCCGGGGCAGCAGGCAGGAAAACCGACCCGTCATCGCTTGCTGACCTCATTATCAAAAATGTCAACAATAAATACAGCTTCAATAAGACAAACGGACTCAGAAACGGCGACACCGTCAGACTGAGGTGGGATATCACCGAGGCGGATGTTCCTGTGCAGCTCATTTCTGATTCGGGAATAAACATGAACGGAAGAAATTATACAGTAGCGCAGCTTACCGAAACAGGTATGACTGATCCCTTTGAGGGTCTTTCCATATCATACAACGGCTTCAGCGGCAGCGGCAGTCTTGAATTCACCGCAAAATATCCGCTTGTCTATACATTCAGCAAAACGGCTGAGCTTAAAAACGGCGACAAGCTTCATGTAGCTGTATCTGCGCCCTACGGCGATGATCTTCAGAGCTACTGTCTGGATACTATCGGCTCTGTTCTTACCTCAACAGAAAGTGATGTCACTGTTTCCGGGCTTCCGGAGCTTAAAGACTTCGATCCCTTTGACGGTATCAATGTGCTGTTCAGCGGCGTTTCGGGTGAGGGCACGGCAAGCATAGAATACAAGGGTGACAAAGACATACGCTACAATCTAAACAAAACCGAGGGGCTTTATGAGGGAGAAACTGTCACAGTCACAGCAGAAGCTCCCTACGGCTACGGGCTTGATGAATACTGCAAAAACGAATACGGACTCAGACCGGAAACAACTATGAAGCAGTTCACTGTAAGCGGTCTCGGCTCATATCTGACAAAGCTCAGCGACATTGACGAGATCACAATGAACAAGCTTCTTGATGAATCGGATAAGGCAATAAAGAAGGATGCTGCGGACACTCAGGCTAAGACAGAATATCAGGGAATGCTGCTTATGAATCTGAAAAAAGGCGCTGAGTCCCGTAACAGCTGGTTTGCCTCTGACGATCAGGATCATATGCTGCTTCTTGTGTACAAGGTGACCGTTCCGTTCAGCTCCGGCGGCAAAAAAAGCAGCTTTACTTACCGGACAAGCTGCCGCTTCAATAATGTTATCAAGCTTAAAAACGGTACTCTCAGGGTCAATACCGATAATGTGATACTTCCATTAAGCAAGGTCTCACCGTCGGGCAGCACTCAGAAGCTTTCAGGCTTCAAGGATTACAATACGCTTTATGATTCACTTGTAAGATCAAAGCTAAGCTATTATACGGTGCAGAGCAATGTAAAAGAAAAGCTTACTGAAACCAGCAAGCCGTCTGCCTCGTGACACACTGCGGCTCAGGTTTATTCTGACCAACACTTTTCTGCGAAAATGTACGCAAAAACACCTCCTTCCCGGCACTATACCAGCCAATTGTAAAAGGGCGATGTTTCCGTCCGCCTGCGGCGGGCAGAAACATCGCCATAAACCTGAAATACTTTGAAAACGGAGAAAACTGTAAATCTTTTTTTATGTTGACCCGTATAAAACAAAGTATTTCTTTTTTTATACCTGAATCCGTGAAACCCATTTTGGTTTATTCTGAAAGTCCGGGAGAGGATGCGCAGTTTTATGCATTTCAGGATAAATAGTAGCTCACCCATAAGGTGCAGCTTTTCCCACCCCTAGGGCACTTCCTTTGGGCGCCTGACGCCTGGATATAACAAAACCCGGAGAATATATCAAAATTCTTTTCGCCAATTTCACGGATTCAGGTTGTAATCAGCTGTCACTATACGGTAAGGAGGTATTTTTCTATGGTTATTTATTCATCAAAAAGCGGAGTCGAGAAATATCTTTCAGCTGTATCCGGAAGTATCGTGACGACTGTTTTTCCCTCACCAAGCTTTTCTGCAAGCTTCAGCGCAGCCGCAACATTCGTTCCGCTTGAAATGCCGCACATGATTCCCTCAAGGCTTGCAAGCTGCTTTGCGGTTTTTATTGCGTCCTCATCTGTTACAATGTGGATGTGGTCGTATATTTCTCTGTTGAGAATTGTCGGGATGATTCCGTCGCCGATACCCATCTGAAGATGTGTGCCGACTGTTCCGCCGGCAAGTATGGCTGCGTGTTCAGGCTCGACCGCCCATATCTCCATGTCGGGATACTGCTTCTTCAGCGTCTCGCCTATTCCGGTAATCGTTCCGCCTGTGCCTATACCGGAGCAGAAGCCGTCTATTTTTCCTGCTGTCTGCTCAAGTATCTCAAGCGCTGTGTAATATTTATGTGCAAAGGTATTGTTTTCATTTTCAAACTGCTGAGGTACAAATACATTCGGGTCCTTTGCAGCCATTTCCATTGCTGTGTCAAGGCATTTCTGTATGCATTTGCCTATATCCCCGTCATCATGTATCAGAATGACCTGCGCACCGTAATGACGAACCAGCTTTCTTCTTTCCTCGCTGACGGAATCAGGCATTATTATCACTGTTTTATATCCTCTGACAGCTCCGACAAGTGAAAGTCCTATTCCCTGATTTCCGCTCGTCGGCTCAACTATTATAGTGTCGGGGGTGATCCTTCCCTCTTTTTCAGCATTGATAATCATATTATATGCTGTTCTTGTCTTGATCGAGCCGCCGACATTCAGACCCTCGAATTTTACAAGTATCTGTGCATTTCCGGGCTTATTCATGCGTGCAAGCCTTATCATGGGTGTATGTCCCATTGCTTCAAGAATATTATTATAAATCATCTTTTCATCCTCATTTTCTTTCTATCCGGCCTTTTGATACAGCACAGCCGCTGCAGTCAGGAAATTTCTCTGAACCACAGCAGCTGTCATCATTAATTTACTCTGAAAGATCTTTTTTGGTCTTGCCTATTGAAATTATCAGCTTGCGCACGATATCTATCGGGATAACAAGCAGCGCCATTATTGCACACAGACCCCATGCATAGGGAATAAGCGGACGAACGCTGAGGAAATCTCCGCCGAAGGTCACAAATACAAACTGGAGTATCAGTATTCCAAGCATTACAAGAATAAAGTTCTTATTCTGTGAAAGACCCTTGAACAGGTTGATGCTTTCTGTTCTTGCATTGAAGCCGTTGAAGGCTATCGACATCATGAATGTGGCAAACAGAGCGGATTTCAGATAATAGATATTATCCGGTGTGAGATCTCTTGTTGAATCGACAAAAAGATTTGTAATAAACGGAACAAAGAGTATCGACAGGCAGACTGTCATAATATAAATAGCTGAAATAATTATCTCTGCCAGCATTCCCTTATTGACAATGCCTGCGTTTCTCGGAATCGGCTTTTCAGCCATATATTCCTCAAGCGGCGGCTCGCTTCCGAAGGCGATGGCTGCGAGGGTATCCATTGCAAGGTTGATAACAAGCAGCTGCACTACTGTCAGCACAGGACTGTAAACGCTGTTTATATCAAGTATCGGGCCGATAAAGCACATCATAACAGCCGCAACGTTTACTGTAAGCTGGAACACAAGGAATTTTCTGATGGTCTTGAACATCGTTCTGCCGTAGAGAATAGCCTTTTTGATGGAAAGGAAATTATCATCAAGGATAGTAATATCACCGGCTGCCTTTGCGACCTCTGTGCCGCTACCCATTGCAAAGCCGACGTCAGCCTTTTTGAGTGCGGGAGAGTCATTTACGCCGTCACCTGTCATACCGACTACCATATCAAGCTCCTGAGCTATCCTTACAAGGCGGCTCTTATCCATAGGAAGCGCTCTTGCCACAACTCTGAGTCTGGGAAGTATCTCCTTGACCTCATCGTCACTCAGCTCTGCAAGCTCTGCGGAGGTAAGAGCTACCTCGTCCTTCGATGTAAGAAGACCCGAATCCTTTGCGATGGCAACAGCAGTTTCCTTTCTGTCGCCTGTTATCATAACGACCTGAATTCCGGCTGCCTTTACTTCCTTGATAGCGTCTGCTGCTTCTTTTCTGACATTATCACGTATACTCAGCACACAGATAAGCGTAAGCTCGCCGTCGCCGCTTTCACCTTCTGCCCTTGCAACTGCAAGCAGACGCATTGAGCGTGCTGCCTGACCGTTGATGTAGGTGGTAAGATAATTCTTTTCGACAAGCTCCTTTTCATTTCCGTTTTCATCAATATATTTCGTGCACCTTGAAAGGATCTTTTCCGGAGCACCCTTGATATATGTAACAGAGCCGTTTTCTCTTTTTACTGTAAGGCTTGAATATTTCTTAGCTGAATCAAAGGGATTGAAATCCTTTACATCCTCCTTGGGAAGCTTGTCATAGAATTTTCCCTTGTCTATAAATGCCATAAGCGCACGGTCGGTACTGTTTCCGCCTATAACCTCACCGTCTGAAACAGTGGCGGAGTTATTTGTTCCGATACCTGTGAGTATATCAAGTCTGAGCTTTGCAGGGATCTCGTCAAGCTCCTTGAAGGTCCTGACGTTTCCTGTTGTGACCTCCATAACTGAGAGCTTGCCTTCTGTGATAGTACCTGTTTTATCGGTAAAAAGAAGACTGAGGCTTCCGGCAGTTTCGAGACCATTGATATTTCTTACAAGGACATTATCCTTTGCCATTTTCATGCTCTGGAAGGAAAGCAGCACAGAGGTCAGCATCGGCAGACCCTCAGGAACTGCACAAACGATAACCGTGATCGCAACTGTAACAGCCTCAATGAGAAGCTGCACCCATCCGATTGCATCGGCAGGCGTATTTCCCGTAATAAGTGTTTTTGCGATAACTGCAACGATTATAAGTATTGCACCGATATAACCGAAGGTAGAGATCTGCTTTGCAAGCTTTGAAAGCTTCAGCTGAAGCGGAGTAGCTCTTGTTTCCTCCTGAACCTCAAGCGCAAGCTGACCGAACATTGTCTTATCACCGACAACCTTGGTCTGCATATATCCCTCATTCGCACAGACAACTGTACCACGGTAGATATAATGCTTATTAAGAAGATCCATCGTATCATATTCACTGCCGTTTGCAGGCTTTTTTTCGGCTTCCTCTGTTTCGCCGTTGAGTGCAGCCTGATCGACCTTTATCTCACCCTCGACCATTTCGCCGTCAGCTGCGACCTTATCGCCTGACTGGAGATAAACGATATCGCCCACAACAAGCTCGCTTACGTGAACCTCGTGGAGCTGACCTTCACGAAGGACCTTAGCTGTTTCCTTGGCTTCCTCCTCAGCCTTGAGAGCGCTTGCCTTGCCCTCCTGCTTATGCTGGCTCACGGATGAAACGCCGTTTGCAATAAGAATAGCTATAAGCACACCCACAGGCTCATACCAATCTGATTTTCCGAGAAAAAACAGAATAACCTGAATTGCAAGTGCAACAAGAAGTATGATTATCATTGGATCGGCAAAGCCCTTGAGGAATTTTTTCCAAAGCGGCTCGGGGGGGATTTGTGTCAGGTCGTTAGTACCGTATTCTTTACGGCTTTTTTCGACCTCTTCGGCTGTAAGACCGGTGAGATTCATTCAAAGCACTCCTTTTTTATTATGGTTTTCACAAGACAAACTCCGGCAATTATTATCCGACCCGTTTCAGAACAGGTCTGTACCGGCATTTCCGTACATAACCAATTATAAAATTTTGCATACACTTTGTCAATATCGGCGCCGGCGTGCCGCCGGAGTCGCGACGCGCTATCGCTCCGCTTCCGCTTTTATTCCCGCGGCTCTGATTTCTTCTGTCCAAAACTTTTATATCAGTTGATTATAGCTCCTTCAAAACTCCCAGAAAAATTTTACACCAACCCGGCGTGCCCACGGAAATCAACTTTCTTATAAAGAAATATTATTTAACCTTTTTTCTTACATTCCACTTAAATTTAAAGCGAAATGCGGTGGCTTTCCGGTCGCCACCGCACCCCTTCGGTATCAATAAAAATATATGAGAAGATTTTAAAAACCGCTCATGCTCATATTTCAAAGCTCATATTCCATTGAGAGATAATCTTCCTTAGTAAATCTGTGATAGCTGACAGTGCCGAAATCTGTATCTATACAGTAAACAAAATCATCGGGTATACCGTCCGAAAAATACAATATATATTCAAATTCATTATGTTCAGCTTTTCTGCACACTACCCTGTCCGAATACTTTTTGAAGATCTGAATAACGTCCTCTATGTCTTTCAATCGGGACGGAGTTTTCACCGCTGTGATAAATTCCTCAAGAAACGGCTCAGGCTTTATATTTTCATGCACAAAGCGCACACCCTGTACCGGAACAGTCAGTGCATATCTGTCCTCAAAGGGACTGAGGGTTAGCTTTCCGAGTTCAGAGCTGACATGACGGGCAAACTGTGCAAAAGCCTCCTCAATGCTTTCTCCCTCATCAGGGAGCAGAAACTTTCGCAATGAATCCCCGGTATAATTAAGCGTAACAGCATTTTCACTGTAACCTATTTTCAGCTGTGATTCCGCTAAATTATTTATAATATTTTTTCTCAGTACCATATAATTCACATTATATTCCATTAGTTAATTCCTTTCTTTTCAGCAGCAATTATACTGCCTGCGCCGGAGTGCCTCCGGTGTCACGACGCGCTATCGCTCCGCATACGCTGCGCTCTGTATTCACAACTTCTGCTTCTATTCCCGCAGTTCTGATTTCTTCTTACCAAAACTTTAATTTCAGTTAATTATAGTTCCTTCAAAACTCCCAGATATATTTTACAACAACTCTGCTGCACTGTCAATTTATCAGTATATAAAATCATGGGAATTAATTAGCCGAGAAAGTAATAATAGATCATTAGGTGTCAGGGTTGAAATTTGTTTGGCGGAAGTATATAATAAGGAAACAGCAATGAGAATTATTGAAAAATTCAGGGTATAATAACCACACGCTGTAAAAGGTTTCGGCTCTGCCTCAACAGACGGATTGGAGAATGTTTAATATATTTTTCAAAATAGTTTTATAGTATATTATCAGCAGTGGAGGAGATAGTATGATTTTATTTGTTAATGCTTGTGTACGTGACGGCTCGAGAACTCTCAGGCTTGCAGAAAGTGTACTTGATAAGCTTGGTCAGGAATATGAAAGTGTGGAGCTTGGCTCAGCTCAGCCGCTTCCGCTTACCGGAGAAAGACTTGCTCAGCGTGACAGGGCGATCGCACAGGGTGATCTTCAGGCTGATATACTCAGCTATGCAGTACAGTTTGCACGTGCAGATACAATCGTGATAGCTGCGCCCTACTGGGATCTGTCATTTCCGTCACTGCTTAAAATATACACAGAGCTTGTCTGTGCCTGCGGAGTAACCTTCTCTTACAACGAAAAAGGTGAACCCGTCAGTCTTTGCAAGGCAAAGAAGCTTATCTATGTCACGACTGCCGGAGGCTTCATTCCGGAGCGTAATTTCGGATTTGATTATATAGATACTCTTGCAAAGACATTTTTCGGCATCGGGGAAACTGTTTGCTTCAAGGCTGAGGGACTTGACATCGAAGGAAATGACCCTGAAGCTATCTTGAACAAAACGCTGGATGAGACAGACAAAAAACTGAATGTCTGATAATACTTACCCAAACCTGAATCCGTGAAATTGAATTAAATCGTTTTTTTAAACCTTCCGGGTTTTCATTTTAGTTAGGCGGCTTCCCTTTGGGAAGGGGGACGGGGGGATGGGCAGGAGAAGCTACACCTTATGGGTGAACAGCTTAAAAACCTGAAATGCATAAAACAACGCATTATCTTAGGTTTTTTCAGAACAATCAATAATGAGTTTCACGGATTCAGGCCAAAATCAAAGAAGTAAAAAAGCGGAGATTATTATGCCTGATATTTTCTTTTTTATTTTTAACAGTATCCTTTTCGGTATCGGTCTTGCCATGGACGCATTTTCGGTATCTCTTGCCAACGGTCTCAACGAACCGAAGATGAAAATATCCCGTGTCTGTCTTATCGCCGGGACGTTCGGCTTTTTTCAGACCTTTATGCCAATGACCGGTTGGATATGTATTCATACCATTGCTCAGATCTTTGACTGGTTCAGAGGCTTCATCCCGTGGATAGCGCTTATCCTGCTGCTTTATATCGGCGGAAAAATGCTTATTGAGGGAATTCACAGCAAGGAAAATGACGAAGAAGAAAAAAAGCTCGGCAAAAGAGGTCTTGCACTGCAGGGAATCGCTACCTCCATTGATGCACTGTCAGTCGGCTTTACTATCGCTGATTACACATGGTACACCGCCCTTTCGGAATCGGTCATTATCGGTGCCGTTACCTTTGCAATATGTGCGGCAGGTCTTTATATCGGTAAACGCTTCGGCATAAGGCTTGCAGGAAAGGCTTCGGTACTTGGCGGTATAATACTCATACTCATCGGAGCGGAAATTTTTATAAAAGGTATTTTCTTCTGAATTATTTTCGCTATAATTATATTTTCTTATGTGCAGCGTCGGATATGATGCTGCATTTTTTTGCAAAAATTTTAAAAATAGGTATTGACATTTTGGTCTATTGACGATAGACTCGTTTTAGTCGATAGCCAATAGACCAATTCGCAGCCAATTGTAAAATGGCGAAAGTTCGTTCGCTTTCTGCGGTGGGCAGGCACCTTGCCAAAACCAGAAAAAATTTGAAAAAGCGGAGAAAAGTGTCAAATTGTAAATACAGGAATCCGCATAAACAAATGATTTCTGACTTTTACAATCACCTGAATCCGTGAAACTCATTATTGATTGTTCTGAAAAACCCAGAGATAATGCGTTGTTTTATGCATTTCAGGTTTTTAAGTTGTTCACCCATA
>CACWVH010000074.1 GCA_902764235.1 uncultured Ruminococcus sp. | reverse complement strand
GTACTGCACTCAAACTACCCTTACGCCGTGTACCGAACGGTACGCACGGTGGTGTGAGAGGTCGGCTGCTCAACTAATGGGCAGCCTCCTACTCGATTGTTATAGCATATTGAGAGATATTTGCTTATGATACAATAATAAATATGCTGTTTGACATATTACTATAGCAAACAATCATAATTAAGCTATTCGTCTGGATTTTTATAATTCATTTAATGATAAACAAAATAATACAAATAATTGTTAAAATTTTTTAGTATTATTGCAAAAAAATACATTTTGTGTTATACTTATCTAAATGTTATTTTTTGGTTGTTATCTAAATGTTTTTTATGAAAGATGGTACTAAACTATGAAACTATTTACTTATAAAAAATATAAGCATAAAGAATTAATTATCATATTATTTATTTTTGTATTATCCGGAATATCTATTTTTTTCTCTTTGAAAGCAGACGCTGCTATAAATCTTGATCCTCTTGGAAATTCAGAGGATTATACAGCAGTATTATATGATAATACTAACGGACTTCCTACATCCGAAACAAATGCAGTTGTTCAGAGTGATAATGGTTATATATGGATGGGTGGGTACAGCGGTCTTATACGATATGACGGCAATAGCTTCTACAGATATGATTCTTCATGTGGAATTGCTACCGTCAGATGTTTGTGTATTGATTCTAAAGGTCGTCTCTGGATAGGAACAAATGATGACGGTGTTGCTATGCTCGAAGATGAAGAATTTACTTTTTATAATAAAGGCAAGGGACTTGCATCATCCTCGGTCAGAGCTATTGTTGAGGATGATTCCGGTAATATGGTGATTGCTACTACAATGGGTATTACTATTATAGAGCCGACAGGTACTGTAAAACCTATAGATGAAGCACAGATAAACAAAAAATATATCTATAGTCTTAGAAAGAACGCAAACGGAATAATTGTCGGAGTCGATATGGAAGGCGGGTTTTTTACATTTAAGAATGGCAAGATAACTGCATTCTATGATCCGGAAAATACCGGTCTCGGAACAATTGATACTGCATTTCCGGATCAGGATGAAGAGAATATTGTTTATCTTGGCACGAGAAAAGATGGCCTAATCAAATGGGATACGAGTCAACCTTCGAGTAAATCAGAAAAATACTCTATTGAACCTCATAATACTATTAATTATATTGATAAGATCGGAAATAAGTTATGGGTTTGCTGTGATAACGGTATAGGTTATTTCGATGAAAATATGAACTACAATCCTGTTCCTGATCTGCCTATGACAAATTCCATAGATAGTGTTATGAGGGATTATGAAGGAAATCTCTGGTTTACATCTTCGAGACAGGGTATAATGAAAATTGTCTCTAATGTATTCAGTAACATATCCAAAATTGCAAAAATGGATAACGTCGTTGTAAATGTTACTTGCAGGTATAAGGATGATATTTATGTCGGAAGCGATAGCGGACTGTTTATTCTTGATGAGAATTATGATTTAAAAAAGAATAAGCTTACTGAGATGATCGGCGAATCAAGAGTAAGGTGTATTATACAGGATAGAAACGGAGTACTGTGGCTATGTACATACAGTGATTATGGATTGATATCATATGATCCCGAAAAAGAAAAAATAAATTATTACAATGAAGAAAGTGGATTTTATTTTAATAAAGTAAGAATGATAAAAGAGTTATCTGACGGTACCCTTGCGGTTTCCACAAGTAAGGGTGTTGTAATAATGAAGGATGGAAAAATAATTAATTGGTATAACGAGGAAAACGGTATAAGCAATACAGAAATCCTTTGCATTGAAGAGACTCCTGACGGAAGGCTTTACTTTGGCAGTGACGGTGATGGAATCTATGTTGTTGACGGAACAAGGATATCGCGGATCGGAAATAATGATGGTCTGACATCGGAAGTTATAATGAGGATAAAAAAAGATACTAAAGACGATATATACTGGATTATTACAAGTAACTCTATATCCTTTATGCGTGATGAAAAAGTTTTCGTAATAAAGAAATTTCCGTATTCAAATAATTTCGATCTTTATTTTGATAAGAATGATAATATGTGGATTCTCAATAGTAATGGAATCTATATTGTAAAAAGAAAGGAAATGCTTGATAATAAGGATATAGACTATATTCTCTATGATATTCATAGCGGACTTCCTTTTGTTGCTACTGTTAATTCATATAGTCAGCTTGATGATGATGGTACACTATTTATTTCCGGTTCAGCCGGGGTATGCTCAGTAAATATAAATGAATCTGATGTTGATAATAGCAAGATCAAGTTGGGCATTCCTTCTGTTACGGCTGATGATGCTTATATTGGAATCGGAGAAAAAAATGTAATATATATTCCTGACGATTGCAAACGTCTGAATATATCAGCAAATGCTTTTACATATTCCTTGAATAATCCACATATAAGTTATTATCTTGAGGGCTTCGATGATGAACCAATTGAGCTGACAAAAAGTGAATTGTCAACGATAACCTATACAAACCTCCGAGGCGGTCAGTATCGTTTCCATTTTTCAATAATAAATACAATGACAGGTAAAATAGATAAAACTGTCGAGGTCAGTATTATTAAAGAAAAGAGCGTTGCTGAGGAACTCTGGTTCAAGGTATTTATTGTTATCTTGGGCTTATTATTGACTGCCATGATTTTCTTCTTTATATATAAAAGAAGAGAGGCATTTTTCCTCAGAAAGCAGAAGGAGAATAAAAAGCTCATTAATGAAATGGCGATGGCTTTTTCAAGGTGTGTAGAATCCAAGGATGAATATACCAATGGTCATGCTGCAAGAGTCGCTAAATATTCCAGACTGTTTGCCAAAAAACTTGGTAAATCGCCTGATGAGGTGGAAAATATATATAATATTGCACTTCTTCATGATATCGGTAAAATCAGTATTCCTGATAATATTCTCAATAAACCCGGAAGACTTACAGATGATGAGTATGCTGTAATGAAATCTCATCCCCAGAAGGGTTATGAGATTCTAAAGGATATAACGATTGCTCCTGATCTTGCACTTGGTGCAAGGTATCACCATGAAAGGATAGATGGAAGAGGTTATCCGAAGGGTCTGAAGGGTGATGAGATCCCGGAAATTGCTCAGATCATAGCTGTTGCTGATACATTCGATGCAATGTATTCAACAAGACCATATCGTAAGAAAATGAAGCTTGAAGATGTGGCTGCCGAGATCAAGCGCTGTTCCGGAACCCAGCTCAGTCCTAAGGTAGTAGATGTTTTCCTTGAGCTTGTTGATGAAGGCGTCTTTGATGACGATAATACAAAATAAAAAAATTATTATAATGGTTAAATACTAAATGATAAAGTTGTTGTTTCAGGTAAACAACAGCTTTATTATTTTTTTAAAAAATATTATATTTTTACGCATTCAGGTATTTTTATGACTCTAATATTATAGACAGGGTATTAATATAAAATTGTAGTATCAATCAAGAAGCTTTTTACTTTCGGAGGTGATGTTATTGAGAGCAAACGAGCTTGATGAAGAGGAGATCGGAAAGTGCTTTGTAAAGATATCTGATGGAGATGAAGAAGCTCTGGCTGAGTTGTATGAGTTGAGTGCTTTTCATATATATCGTTTCGCTTTATCCATAGTTAAATACAGTTATATTGCTGAAGAAGTTGTTCAGGATGTTTTTGTTAACATTATTACATATTGCGGCAGTAATAAAGTTAAAAAACCCAAAAGCTGGCTTTTTACTGTTGTAAAAAACTGTTCAATAAAAGCACTGAAGAAAGAACACTTTAATGAGAAAAATGATATTGACTTATATAGTAATTCTTTACCATGCCACGATCAGACTGAAAAGATCGATTCTCCATTGAGCGAACTTGAATGTCTTAGAGAATTGGATGATGAGGCAATCAGACTTATAATTCTTTGTAAATTAGAAAGCTGATCTTTACCTCAGGCATCAAAAATTCTTGGTTTGCCAAGAATAAGAGCGAAATCAAAGTATGATTACGCAATTAAGAAAATCAAAAAGTATTATAAAGAGAGGGGAGATATATAATGGAAGATGATAGAGCTTTCGAGCTGTTTGAAAAGGATATTAATAGTATTAAAATGCCTGATCTTTGGGTGAAAGTAAAAACAGCTGTAGAAAATTATCAATTAAACTCACCCATAGGTATTCACAACACTGCTTATAATAAAAATCGGAAGTATGTTTATGCTGCAGCGTGTTGTTTTTCATTAATTTTTTTAATGAGTCTGGTTTTATATTTAGTTTCTCAGAATGATACTTTTTATGAAACAGAGTCAACAGTGTCTGAAAAAGCACCAGCTGCTAAAGATAAAACTGTTTTTCCGAAAGCTACGGTTCTGAAACACAGCTTTGCATTGACTGAAAAACCGAGAAATGAAATCGAAAGTATTGTAGGAACTATAAAGGATACTAATATTGTATATGAGGACAGCAGTTACATTTATGTTTTCGATAATGAAGGACTGCTTGAAAAAATGGTTGATATCAGTAGTCAGGACGATATTGATCTTGAAGCTACCGCAAAACTGTTAATACAACGGCATTTTCCGGGGGTTTTCGTAGATAATTATCGGATCACGATTGATAAAACCGGAGAATATCCTGCGCTCAGAGCACAGGCAGAAGTAAAAAGTAATGGGCTTGATATTTCTGATATCCGGATAAGATTTTATACAAATGAATGGACTGAATTGCTTGGGCTGGAATAGATTGGAGGTATATTTATGAATACAAAAATAAGAAAACGAATAATGATACTTATGCTGACAGCAGGTCTTATTTGCTCAATAGGCACTGCTGCATTATCCGATAGCAGCGGTAACATAGTTTATCCTCTCAAAGCAAGTGCAGCAGAGGTAAAGACAGCTGAAGATTTTAAATATATCGAAACAGATGGCGGTATCAGTGTTATAGGCTACACCGGAACTTATAAGGAACTGACAATTCCATCAGTAATTGATGGAAAGCCGGTTATCTCCATAGGAGAGGGATCATTCAAATCAATGCGTGATTTAAAAAAGCTGGTTATTTCTGAGGGAATAAAAACGATAGGAGAAAGTGCATTTCAGAATTGCTATGGACTTGCAGATATTCAGTTTCCCGAAAGCATTGATGAAATAAGCGGACTCGCTTTTGAAAATACACAGTGGTTTAAAAATCTTCCGGATGGCATGATATATATAAATGATATTGCATGGAGACTGAAGGGGGATTTATCAGAAATTAAGCTTAAAGATGGTATAACTAAGATAGCACCTTATGCATTTTATGACAGTAAAATAAAAAATATTGATATTCCGGGAAGTGTAAGAGTTATCGGAAAAAGAGCATTTGCTTCATGCAAAAATCTTGAAGAAATTATAATACCGGATGGAGTAGAAAGAATAGAAGCAGTATCATTCGGATGGTGTGACAGTTTAAGAACCGTCAGTATTCCGGAGAGTCTGAGGTATATCGGAAGCAACGCTTTTATGTATTGTTCAAAGCTGTCAGAAATTGAATTGCCGGAAGGTATAGAATTATCAGATGGTATATTCATATCGTGTATATCACTTGAAAGAATAGTTTTGCCCGATAGTCTTGCCGTTCTTCCTGATATGATGTTTAACAGTTGTAATTCTTTAAAAAATATTGATTTATCATCATCCTTAAAGGTTATTGGTAATTCATGCTTTTATAATTGTCAGGAGCTGATGCTTGAGAAGCTGCCGGAAGGTCTGGAGGAAATCGGCAATAATACATTCTATGGCTGCCGGTCACTTGGCAAGGAAAACAGTGATGATCGGAATTCAAGATGTTTTATTATCCCGGCAAGTGTATGTTTTTTTGGTGAAAATGTATTTCCTGACCAAAATACAGCACCTGATTTTACTATTTATTCACCTGAAGGCTCTGCAGCAATTGAATATGCAGTGAAAAACAATATAAAATATATAATCGACAAATCAGAAAAGCCTGTCAGCGAAGAACCTGTGAAGCCTGAGAAAATATTCAATTATGAAGAAACTGAGAATGGGATCAGATTGACAGGACTCAGAGCAGGAATATATACTGATATAGTTGTTCCATCCACAATAAACGGGAAAAAAGTGACTGAACTCAGTGCTGGTATATTTTATAATAACCAGAATATAAAAAATGTTATTATTTCGGATGGAATAAAAACTATTCCCTATAATGCTTTCTTTCAATGCTATTCACTTGAAAGTATTTATATTCCCGATAGTGTTGAAAATATAGATCAATGGGCATTCTGGGGATGTATGAATCTTGTGAAAGTACGTATGTCAGAGAATAAAAGAACAATAGGTTATCAAAGCTTTGTTAATTGCAGCAAACTTGAAAGCATTTCGATTGGTGATAAAGCCGAATCTATCGGTGAATGGGCTTTTTATAATTGTCCTTCTATGGAAAAAATCGTAATAAAAAGTCCAGCAACTGAAATTGGAAATGAAGCTTTTGGTATCTATAATGATAAAACAAATGTTGTAAGTGATAAACTGGTTGTCTATGGACCGGATGAAGGCAATGCAAAAGACTATTCCGAAAGCAAAGGAATAAAATACATTGTATCTGGTTCAGCTGAAATAATTGATTATCGTATACAACCGGAGGATATCTCTATAATACAGAATGGAAGCGGATATTCAAATAGAGGAAATAGATATGCTCCAAGAAAATACTATATCAAATTAGAAGCTCAGATTGCACCGGATAACACAACTGATAAAAGAGTGTCATGGAAAAGTCTGAATGAAAATGTTGCAGTTGTTGATGACGGATATGTATTCTCAGGAAGTAACTCGGGTACAACTGTTATTACTGCCTCGACCGTTAATGGTATAACCATCGGAGTTCTGGTTAAAAATGAGATCAAGGATGGGAAAAGAGTTCTTAGCATTATAGAAGACAGCGTAAATTTAGAGAATTCTGAAACAATATTGCTATCTGCAAACGATCAGGAAAATCAGAAAATAGTTTGGAAAAGCACTGACGGATCAGTTGCGATTGTAAATGAATCCGGAGAGGTTACCGCGGTAGGGAGCGGAAAGGCAATTATTACCGGAGAAAAAGATGATACTATAATTATTAGCTTTGAAATAAAAGTTCGTGATAATCAAAAAGGCTCAGATAATACTAATCAAAACAACTCAAACACAGATAATCAGAAAACTGATACCCAGAAATCAGATAATCAGAAAACAGATACCCGGAAATCAGATAATCAGAACTCGGAAATCCGGAAATCTGATGCTCAGAAATCAGATACTCTAAAGACAGACTCAATAATATCTGATATGCTATTATTTAATACTCATGGTTCAAATTCTTCAAATCCTGGTAATACTTTTGCAGAGCCAATTTATAAACATGATGAAAGCGAAAAAAAACCAGACGGCAAAAATCTCAGCAATAAAAGTTTAAAGAAAAGCGACAATAGTGAGACCAGACAATTCACATCAGAAAAGCAGAGTGATGAAGAAGAAAACAGCAGTAAGGTCGGACAAAACAAAACGACTTCAGATATGGCAAATGGTTATGAGAAAATTGTTTATAAACAAACCGGATCATCATCCGGATCAGATGATGATTATAAAAAAGAAAATGTGAATAACGAAATACCTGCAACAGGAGATCATACCCGTTTTCCGATACTTGAATTATTGTTATGTATGTGCAGTTTTGTTATTGCAATACTCTTCGGAACAGAAGGGAATAAGACAAAAGAGCAGATTAAACATACGGTTTATTGAAATAAGCAATACTAAAATTGACTGAATAAACCATGTCTGATAACTAACATCTGTCTTGATTATTATTTTGCGTTTTTTTACACAAGCATGATAATAGGCAAATACTTACCAGAAAAAGTAAAAAAATCATCCGGATGCTGAATGATGATCGTCCGGATGATTTTCTGTTATGTTTTAATTACTGCACCTGCCGGACAGACGGACTTACAGTTTCCGCAGTGAAGGCAGTTATTCTGACGTATTACAGCCTGAAGACGCAGTGACATTGTTTTTTCGCTTATCATATCGATACATCTTTGCGGACAAATATTAAGACAAGCTTTGCAGCCGTTGCATTTGTCAGTTATATAATAGCCACTCGCACGATCGGAATTAATCCCAAAGAAAAAGCTGTCACGTTCAATGGTTTTTTTTGAAAGATCAAACCATTCTCCGCTGCCTTCATATATATGAAAGACAGTCAGAGCACATCTGCTTTTCTCGTTGGGATAGATTTCGTTCATATAAGGGGATTTTTCAAATAGAAGAGGCAGCATATCAGAGCCGATCTCACGTACCTTGCCTCTTACAGAAACTGCGACACGGCTCATAGTATCCTCGCCTTTCATACCTGACAGAGCAAGATATTTTCCCGATATCAGTCTGTTATAAAAGTTCTTTCCCTTTGCAGTCAGAAAGTATAGTCCGTTTTCATCAGCATACATCATATCTATTACACATGTAACAGGCAGGCCCTGATTATCAACAGTCGCAACAACAGTTGAATGGATCTGATCTACAATAAATGAAAAATATTCTTTTGTTGTCATATTATCAACTCCTTAATTTACAAATTTATTAGTTTTTTAAATAAAGAAACGTTTCCCATGTGAAAATGTTATGTTTTTTTATGTTTTTTCTTTCAGTATAAATAAAATACATACTGCTATTACTTCACATATCAGGCATTGTACTTTATAATAAAAATGTTGTATAATTAATATTAGACAGATACTTAGTTATTCTAGGTTTTACCATGATTATAGCAGATTTCATGTCACAATTCAATACAGAAAGCAGGTTGCAGAATATGAAAGAGTTTAATTATCAGTATCCCGTAAAGGTTTACTTTGGCAACGGTGCAGCAAAAACCTCACTTGATGCTTAGCTTGGTAAATACGGTAAAAATGTATTACTGGCATATGGTATTGTTTTGCACGCTCTTAGCTTGTCTGAGCAGCGGCTATGGCTGAAAACGGTATTCTTAAGCTTGGTAAGGTAACAGATTTCCAGTGCCATATGTTAAAGCATCAGCTTGGCGCATATACCGATTGCAATCATGGTCAGGGACTTGCTGTCCTGCATCCTGCATTATATTGTCATATTTACAGGGAAGCTCCTTCGCAGTTCGCAAGACTCGCTGAAAATGTATGGAGGATTGAAAAAGGAGATAAAACGGTTGAAGAAACAGCACTTTCAGGTACTGAGGTTCTTGCTGCATTCATCAAGAAAACCGGACTTCCGTCAACGCTTACGGAAATGGGAATAGCTGACATAGATTTTGAAGCAATTGCCAATTCAACTATACTTACGCCCGGCTGCTGCAAAAAGCTTGAACCCGAAGAACTGACAGAGATTCTCAGGGAGTGTGTATAAGGCAAAGAATATAACAAACGGCAGTGGAAGAATAATTGTAAAATGATTATATTTTACTAATGAATAAAACCATCTCTATTATTTAAAAAACAGCTTACTGTGTTAAAGACCATGGGAGCTGTTTTTTCAATATAAATCAGTAATTTTGTTTCATTATAAACTCTGACAATTATTTTTACTGCTTTTAATGAATTTGTAATGGACAAGCTAGTATTTTTTTAGTAAAATAAAACTATATCCTGAATCCGTGAAACTCATTATTGATTGTTCTGAAAAACCCAGAGATAATGCGTTGTTTTATGCATTTCAGGCGGCGGCAGGCGTGCTGCGCACGCCTGCCGCCTGGCTGAAATGAAAACCCGGAAGGTTTAAAAAAAGATTTAATTCAATTTCACGGATTCAGGTATATAATAACGAGGCAATAATCATTTGAATTATATTGGTACTATTCTTTTCGGAAAGCAAACGTACTGAACTGTCTGCTTTCTGAATTGCTGCGGGTTGAAAAAAGATACAGACTAAGCTGTTAAAAAGCTACCTGATCATTTGCTGGCATTACAGTATAGAAAAGATTCTGAATTATTTCTGTATGTTATGAGGAGAGGATATCAATGAAAAGAAAAAGTTTTTGTTCCCTTCTTGCAGCTGCGTTGCTGATCATAAGCGACTGCACCGGTCAGGGTAAAACGGAGCAGGTGAGCAATGATGATATTCCCATTAATTCGGAACAAACGAAAGTACCGGAGACAAGCAGCAAAGATGAAAGCTTATCAAAGGAAAAAACTATGAATTATACTTACATGACAAGCTTTACAAAAGCTGTGCCTCCGTCCTATAAGACTGCTGTAGAACATGGCGGCAGTGTGGAACAGCTTGATTATACTTCACTTGACTATGCCCGTGACATGTCACCTGTTACCAAATAATAACTTGAATAAAAACAGTATATGGACATTATCCGAAAAAAACTCTTATAAGGATGTGATTTAATGAAGTATTGTAAAATGACCGCGCACTTTTTATCTGTAATTATGATCGCTGTGTCCTGCACAGCATGCACAGAGGATAGTGTACCGGATTTATCTGATACATCTACGATTGATGAATTATCCACAATTACAGATAACTCGTCATTGGTTGAATACAATGACTCAAGTAAATCAGATTTACAAAGCAGCGAAGAAAAAAATACATTATCTGCTGAAAAAAACGAATATTACGAGTTTGATTTGAAATGCAGCGTAAGAGATGGCAATTATATTTATGTTTGTGATGACGTATCAGAAAGTAGTATAAATAAATGTGAAATAAACGGAGAAAATTCTAAATTACCATTTGAAGGACGCCTTATTTGTGTTGACGGCGACACGATTTATTATGTAGATCATAGTTGGCAGCTACACTCCTACTCAAAAAGCACCGAGGAGGAAAACTTTTATTTTAAAGTCGGGAGTTGGTCAACTTTTTTATTGAAGCGTGATGGTCTTATCTATTATCAAGAAGGTAAACAGATTTACTCCTATGATATAAATACATGCCAAAAAACAGTACTTCTGAAAGACAACATTGTTTCATGTTATGCTGCCGAAAACAAAATCTATTATCTTTCAAACAGTCAGACTGATGATAAGTTCGATAATAATGGAGTCCTGAAATACTATGATTTAAACAGTAAAGATTCGGGTATTCTGTATAATGAAAATATTAATAAATGTAATTTCAATAAAACTGGATCTGACATTTTCTTCTGGACAACAAATAAAGAAGACTATACCCAGTGTGCAAAGGTATATAAAGTTAATAAGAAGGATAATTCTGTTGATCATATTAAAACAATACAAACTGAAGGAGAGTTATATTTTAATGCTTGCTACGATAATATTTTAGTCTATCAGGAATTCGATAATAAAAATTGTGTTTTTTCAACAAACGCCTTGTTGCTGACGGACGGAACAATAAAGACTGACAAAAATGCAAATATACAACTGATCTCTAGCAATAATCCTAACAGTCACGCTGTTGGAAATCCTGATCCTTGTGTGTTAAGAGACGAAGCCGGCGATAATAATTTTTATTTTGATACCTGAATCCGTGAAATTGAATTAAATCGTTTTTTTAAACCTTCCGGGTTTTCATTTTAGTTAGGCGGCAGGCGTGCGCAGCACGCCTGCCGCCGTCCCCTGAATTCTCCCCCTTCCCTTTGGGAAGGGGGACGGGGGGATGGGCAGGAGAAGCTACACCTTATGGGTGAACAGCTTAA
>CACWVH010000073.1 GCA_902764235.1 uncultured Ruminococcus sp. | reverse complement strand
ATATATTGCAATAAGCGAGTGTGCTGGAATAGGCAGACAGGCACGTTTGAGGGGCGTGTGTTTCACGACGTATGGGTTCAAGTCCCATCACTCGCACCAGTGTTACGAAGTAGGGTGAGATGTCTTTCTCGCCTTATTTCTGTACAAATTGATTATTCTCTGATAAAGGAGTAATAACTTTCTTGTTTCCTTATCAGAAGATAATCGCTACACCGATTATCTTCAATAACACAGGCTATCTTATCCTGATGTTGGGTGCTGTCGGGTACTCGCCGGTGGTTTCACCACATCGTATTAAACAGGTTTGCAAACCTTACCAAGTAGTCAAGGTAGCAACAGAATGGTACTCTGTTGGCTCGCTCGACCATCTTTGTATGGTGTCGTGGCAAAACTGTTATGATACCGTTGTATTTTTGCTTGTGACTGTTATGATACCGTTGTATTTTTGCTTGTGTTATGTATTCAGTTGTCGGGAAAGAGTAAAACGAGTGTTTGGTGTTACTGGTTTACTCTTATGTCAGAACACAGACGGAAGTCTATGCACTGACATAAAGGCAAGTGTAACAAAAAGAAAATGCCAAGCCAATACCAGATCGTTTCCACGCAAAAAGCATTGACTTGACACTAATATCCAAAAGGCATAGAAAGCCTGTTTGGGCATCAGAAATTCGTTAGAGGTACTCGGAATACCTTTGCGAGTGAGCCTGTCGTTTAATTGCGAGTTAAGCGATGGGCTTTTGGTGTTTACTTTTTAACTAACACTATAAATATTACAGCATCATTTTTTGTTTGTCAATACCAAAATCAAAATTTCTAACGATTTTTTTATTCGTTATTGTCAAAACCATTATCAACTATTCTCTTTTAATCTGTTTTGAATAAAATTTCAAGAGGTCAGCAGGTGTCATTGAGCCTGTTGGCTTCTTTTTTATGCCCTTTTACCATCAGAAAAAATAATTATTCATTTTCTGATGTGTCAGGCTTGTATTCAAGCAAATCGCCCGGTTGTATTTCAAGCAGTCTGCAAAATATTTCGATGTTTTCCCAAGAAACAGGCTTTCCCTCTCTGAGCTTCTGCAAAGTCGATTGGCTCAACAGCTTTTCATTCTTGATACGGTATGTTGAATAGCCTTTATCTTTCAGAGCTTGCAGAACATTAATTTTATAGATCATTCCCATACTTATCCCCCTCTCCGGTTAAATCTATTGTAACACAAAACATAAACGAATACAAGTCTATATTTTGAACAAAGTATCAAAGAAATATAACCGAAAATTCATTCAGCTTGGATATTGAGTATGAACGAATTTTCGGTTATAATAGATGATGTAAGGAAATTATAAAACCTTGCAGAAATAAAAACGGGGCTTGAAGCCCCAAAACAGAACGGAGATGATGACAATGAGGTTAAGCTACTATGGCAACAGGGCAGGAGATGATCCGTCAGACAGAACGAGATACGCTGTTGCTTCATGGAAAGACGGATATGCGAAAGATGAAGAAATGGGCTACATTTTCAGGTGTATTCTGAATGATTACAATTACAGCTATGAAGCCGGTACAGACGGCAAAGTGTGTTTCGTGAAAGTCATGATAGCAGATTATGACGAGTTTATCCTGATAAAAGAGTTTTTTCGAGAAGCAAAAGCCGCCTTTATAAAGACCGATATCAAACCGCCCGACGATAATATGTCAAATTAGTAATCAGCAACATCAAAAATGAGGCTTGAAGCCCCATAAATTAATAAACAGCAATATCAAATATGTGGCTTCAAGCCCCAAAAGCTGATCTATCAGGCTATATGGGAAGAAAGGACAAGAAATGAAAAGAATGTTTTATGTTGTAAACGAAACCGGAGATTACTTTCTGTCAAACGAGGAAGAACTGTGCAAGGCTTAATGCAGAGATAACGGGTACACATACCGAATAGAGTTTTTTGATCCGGGATACCGATAAATATAGAAAATGCTGACCTATCAGCTTATATACGGGGAGAAAGGACAATACTATGAAAACTTGGTATCTTGCAACATTCAAATGGTCGGATAGTGGAGTTTACTGCACAAACCTTGTTCTGACGGATAGCGAAGAAAAGGCAGAGGAACACTACTCAAAGTATGAGATGGTATATATCCCCATTGCCGACGAGTGGGAAATAGACAATTATCGATGCAGAGGAATACATGTCGTTGAGATCTAAAAAGCTAAATAATTCTCTAAAAAAATACAGCACCAAGGGTTTAACACCTTCGGGGCTGTCTTTTTTGCCTCCAAGCCCGCAGGACAGTTGATGCCTTGCAGGCTTGGAAATAGGGGTTATCTGATTAATACTGATTATCTTTCATTCTTTTTAGTACAATGTTCAATCTATTATTTAACACTTATACGTTTATCCAGCGGTCAGTTTCATTGTTTTTGAGACCTTATTGCCTTTTGAATCCGTTGCTGTTACCTTGATATCGTAGCTTGCAGCTGCGGTGGGAGTGAACTTTGCATAGGTGCATCTTTCGTTGCCGTAGCTGAGCTTATTCCACTTCGTGTTTGTGCTGCGCTTGAAGTAGAATTCATATGTGACAGGCTTTGTGCCGCCGACAAAGCTACCGACTGCGGTGACGGTCTTGCCAACAGGTACGTTCTCTGTATTGAGATAGGATATATTTGTCAAAGGCAAATTCTCAACGGTTGTGACCTTAAATACTTTTTCTGCTGTATTGCCTGCACTGTCCTTTACAATGACCCTTATATCATAATCTGCGGCTGCTTTCGGAATAACAATCCCATAGGTCTTTGTGCCGAACTCTGTTCCTATCTTGTTCCACTTGCTGTTGGTGCTGCGCTTGAAATAGAAAGCGTATTTGTAGCCGCCTTCGCCGCCCTCAGCAGCGCCTTCCACACGGATATCATCACCGATCTGTACTTTTTCTGAATTTATCCACGAGTTGTTTCTGAGTTCATTGACATCGGTTTCATTTACGATTATTTTACAGCTTGTAGTTTTTCCGCTGGTTGTTTTTGCTGTGATAGTTGCCGTGCCGATTCCTACAGCAGTTACTTTTCCATCTGATACTGTGGCTACACTGCTGTCAGAGGCTATCCATTTCAGGGTTTTATCCGAAGCATCAGCCGGATAGATCGTTGCGTTGATCTGCATATTGTTTCCCTTTTTTACAGTAACAGATACCGTATCAAAGGTAATTTTGGTTACAGAAGTTGCTTTGCTGCTTTCCTTAAAATCAAAACCATGATCCTGAGCAAAGGCTTCTGCATGATAGCCGGGTTTTCCGTAAATAGTCAGATCGGTGCAATCTACAAATGCAGAGTCGCTTATCGTTATTACATTATCAGGAATCATGATGCTTCTGAGACTGCTGCACTTGCCAAAGGTTCTTCCCTCGATTTGTTTTATACTATACGGAACAGAAACATCATCAAGACTGCTGCATCCGTAAAATGCTTCATATCCGATACTTGTAACACTGTTTGGAATGGTGATACTTTTCAGACCAGCACAATCTTTAAAAGCTTCTTCACCAATAGTACCTACATTATCAGGAACATCAACACTGCCCAGCTTTGCGCATTTTTCAAAAGCGTTATTGCCGATCGTTACAACACTGTCCGGAATAGTGATGCTTTTGAGGCTGCTGCATGACAGAAATGCTTTTTCATCTATCAGAGTCAGCTTTTCCGGCAGAAGTACACTTACAAGATCATCTGCATTTTCAAAAGCAGATCTGTCTATTTTCGTAACAGACACGGGTACTGTGTAGGCGGTTTCCGTTTTGCCTTCGGGGTACTGCATCAGTGTTGTTTTATTTTTGTTGAAAAGAATGCCGTTTTCTGATGAATAGTTATTGTTGTCTGCACTGACATTTATGCTTGTAAGCTCTGAGCAGCTGCGAAAAGCATAAGCTCCGATATCTGTAACAGCTGCGGGAATATCAATAGTCTGAATGCCGTCACAAGCGAAGAACGAACTGTTTCCGATGCTTTTCACGCTTTCCGGGAGAGTAAGATCGCAAAGGCTTGTACAGCTGTCAAATGCCGAATTGCCGACACTCGTCAGGTTGCCGGGCAGAGATATGCTTTCAAGGCTTTGACAGTTATAAAAAGCCGCCGTTCCTATACTTTCAGCACTGTCCGGCAATGAAGCATCCGAAAGCCTTATGCATCCGTAGCACAGGTAATCCGGAACAGCCTGTATCCCATCAGGGAGCACAATGCCTGTAAGAGCCGTACAGTTAAAGAATGCCGAGCTGCCGATATTTGTCACGCTGTCCGGAATGGATACGCTTTCAAGACCGTTGCAAAAGACGAAAGCGGCGATTCCTATACTTGTAATACCCTGCGGGATAGTGACATCCGTAATACTGCTGCAGCCTGAAAAAGCATAGTCACCTATCCCTTTTACCGTATATCCGTCAATTGTTGACGGTACAATTATTGTTTTATCGCTGCCGTTATACCTTGTTATCACCGCATTGCTATTGTCCGCAAGCTTATAGCTATAATCGCCCGAGGTAAAATCCGTCTGAGCTGCCGCAGCATGAGCCATGATCTGAGTCTGCGACAGGTTTGCTGTCATTACGGCAGCCGTCCCTGCAGGTACTAACGCACAGAGGACAATTGATAAGATTTTCTTTGACATTTTTTTCATAAGTATCAACTCCTGTCTTTATTTATTATCTTCAGCTCCGAACGCTGAAGCATTGCACAGATGGGATAACCAATATAACTCGTCATTGTTGTTAAAAAGAATAAAAGTCAAGTGACAAATGAGTAAATATACGGCATCAAAAAACCGACGATTGTTTGTGTTATAAAGGGTCTGACTGTACTGATAAAAGTCATTACAAAAAAAGACTGATGTTTGGGGTGTGGGGTTGCGGGTCTCCGGCGGAGACTTCTGCGCAGCAGAAGCACCGACCGAGCCGGCAGGCGAGAACTGTCCCACGTAAAGCCATTTTCGGCTACCGTAAAAGCTAGGAATACTATATATTCAGCGTTTCCCTAAATACAGACTTCTCTTAATAAAATCATCTTTTGAAAAAATCACTTACCGTAAAAAATCCAGAATCTTATTGCTTCACTAAGCTTTGTATAGCTTTTATTTCTCTTTGAATACTCTGATAATTCAATATGGTGTTTACCGATTTGTTTTTGAACATTATCGGACAAAAAGAATTCTTTTCCTGCAAAAGGTAACGATTCAAATACAATATTATGCTCCCTGCCATCTTTTTTATATCTGATCTTTATTAACGAATAGCACTTGGTGTGATATATCCTGTCTATGTCTGCGTAAGGGATGGATTCCTCATATTTCATGTAAAACGGATATTTCAGTAAAACAGAATGCTCTTCAAATAACATATGACAGGCTCCGTAACCCAAACCATCTCCGAGGCGTATAGCACCAAACATGAATGATCACTCCTTTGCTGATTGCTGTGACTATGACTGATTCTTCTGAAATTATGTTTCATTCTCCAGAAAGTCATCTATTGAGTTGTATTCTGTTTTGACGAACACATACTCCTTGTCAAGCTCATCACAGGTGACAATAAATTGGGTATTTGTATGTTTGTATTCTCCGTATGCATAACATAGCTCCTGATTATCCGGGTCAACGTATGAAATCGTATTGGTTGATTGCGGAATCAGAGGATATACAGTTTTATATGTATCCGTCTCTGCGTCTGAAATGATAATTGTTCCGTGATAATACCCTTCTTCATGCATTACTTTGAAATCAGTTACAATTTTTAATTCTTCGCAATAATATACACCATCCTCCGGAAGAGAGGTGTCAATAAATAACTGACATCCGCTGAAACCAATAATTGATAGAATCATAATTAATGGAAATAGTAAACGTTTTATATTTCTCATTATAACACCTACTTTACACGATATTTAAGAAATAGAAATCAACATAATTTCAAAAAAACCATTATTCTTGTAATTACTTCTGATGAATTGCTTAATGGAAACTCCTAAATTATCCATACGAAAACTATTTGCCCATACATTACAGCCCATAAATGCAGAGTATTTCGGATCCCATCGAAATGCAAAAAAGTGCGCTCCGGATTTATGACCATGAACAAGAATATTTGCTCTGTTTCTTTTGGCAATTGCATCATATTTGTTAATATCGTAAGTTACAGTAACTTTACAGTATCTGTAGAAAAAATAGTTTATTACCGAGTACGGATTAATGCCTAAAAATCCACCACAAAACGCTCCTGATAATTCATATCTATATATAATATCCGCAGGTGAATAATGTCTACCGAGCATTAATGCTGCATTATATGTTGCAACCCAACCACATCCACTAAATGCTGTATTGGAAAAACCTACTCTTAACAAAGAAGCCGGTCCGGTTTATCATTTGATGCAGCAGTGCTTTTTTCAATATGCGAATTGTTTTCTATTGCAGAAATAACCGTATCCGACTCACTTTTCTGTTTCTCTGAAGTATCACTATCCGAACTAAATTCAGTTTGTGATACAATGGAGTCATTCTCAACCCGGGAAATGATCTCAGATGATGAAGCTTCGGTATCTGAATCAATCTTTTCCGGGGTATTATTATTCGTACAAGCAGATAGAAGCAGAGATGCGGTAATTATAAATACTATCCCGATAGTACAAATGTGAATTCTCATATTTATTATCCTCCTTTTTTAAACTTTAACGGCATAGTATATGGTACTGCTTGAATAATAATATGTATTGTTCTTGTCAATTACTCCTCATCTTCATTACCTGGAACGATAGGTCTTGTGATGACAGGAAGGTTTTCTATCCCGACATCCAGATTTTCTGCGGGTGATGCTTCATACAGCACTTCGTCATCTATGGTTTTGCTATCCTTATCAATTTCCTTGTAAACGATCGTACTTCCATCTGAATACAAAACTATCTGTTTGCGTGCCACAGAATTTTCATCATTCCAGAGCCAATACTCTGAATAAGTAGTGCCGCTCCCTCCGGTGACATCAGGGTATTTCTGAATGTTTTTTATTTCCTGACGAATATACTCATTTCGCTGATTATAGTTTTCTGTTCCCCATTCTTCATTGATACTGACCATTATATTATCAACATTTTCGGCTTCCTTGATTATCCTTTTCGCATCCTCAAGGGTAAGCTTGGGAGCATCGGGGTCAACCTCTCCGCACGTTGTTGCTCTGAGATACGGCATATGTCCATTGTATTTTTGTTCGAGCTTTTTGATCTCTTCATCCTGCTCCTTTGTCAGTGTGGAAAAGCTGCCCTCTATGTAACCGCCCGACTCTTGTGCAGAGTTTTCTTTTTCGCTTTTTTTATCAGAGATTTCTCTCTGTTTTGTATCATCAGAAGTATCATTTGCGGATACTTCCGATATTTCATTCTGTTCAGAAGTTACACCTTCGACAGGACTTACTTCTGAACTGCTTTCGGATTTGCTGACAGCAGACTGACTTTTGGAAGTCACTTTACTGCTTTGGGATTGATTCCCGTTTTTGCAGGCAGATAAAACCAGCATTGCTGCAAGGAATATTATCGCAACCATTGCAAGTTTTTTAGTTTCATATTAATCCACCTCCTATGACACTATAAGCCTATATTTTACGGATAATGTTCCAGTACTATATACATCAAAATAATAAATTGAACCAGCTGTAAGTGTTATTTCTTTTCTTGTGTCAGTACTTCCTAAATCAGGAGTAAGTTCTATTCCGTTTGCATTGTATATTTTAAATGCAAGACCATATGTTCCCGTTTCATCAGACAATACAGAGATTAGATTTGAAACGATTGTATACTTTTGGGTCGTAGAAGGAGAGTATTTAAATACATCGTGGTCATTTCCAAAATCAAGAATATTTGTTCCAGAAGCGCTATAAGAAACATTTGACTCCAGATAATCACCGGCTTTTTCATGTAAGGATAGGGTATCTATTCCTTTACACATACTCCGCTGTCAACATAGTAGCAATCGAAATCTATAGACATATTTTTTTCTTCACAATACCATACACCATGCTTTGGTATGTTATTATCATAATAATCGCTGTCGCAATGATAATCCGTCCAGATAAATGGCAAATAAATACTGCAAAACAATATCACACAAATCATCGACAGTACTATAGTAGCGGCAATAACTATTTTTTCATACCAAATCATCTCCGTATTTCGTTTCATTCAGATCCTCATGGTGCAGGATCTCAGCCCATTTATCGATCAGTTCTTCAATAATACTAATTTTACTACCTCCATCGGATCGTGTCAAGAAAATGTGTTCTCTGTATTTGCCGCAAAGCCCGCAAGCCAGTTGATGACTTGCGGGCTTGGGTATAGGGGTTACCTGATAATGTTATATGCTTTAATAAATATCCGGGCATTAATCAGCCATAAATGCGGGGGTCGTGAAGGGCTCATATCCGTATTCTGCAGCCAAGGTCTGCTGTTCATATCTTATGGTTTCCTTTACTTCTTCAGAGGCTTGTCCGGAATGATTTCTGACGTATTCAAAAAGATTGTCTATACTAAGCTCCATATTGTTCAAAAGTCTTACTCTATCAGTATCAGATATCTCATAAGCAGGGTCATTGTATGCATTGCACATCATGTTCATAAGATCACAATAGTTCAGAATGTATTCATCTGATAGGAAATCCTTACCTTCCAACATATCTATTCCCTGATATGCATATCCGTCCTTTACCATCTTCCTTAACATTTCATTGAAACGTTCTGTATTAAGCTCGCCGCCTACCAGTATCAGCTTAAGATCATCGTCGCCGTTCGATTGATTACCGGAATACACTTTGTAACCATAAACCTTCTCAAAACGGTCATATAGCATTACATTATCCTCACTGGCTGCCATGTCTAAACCCTCTGAAAGATCACCCTTTATTCGTTTTACCGGGGTGAACGCCGGAGAGATCCGTTCCGGTGTTGTATCAGTGACGCTTGCCGCCACAGCTTCGTCTGCTGCTCCCGAATTGAAGGATTTGTTATCCGGATCGATCGTGCTGGCGGCTGAACCGGATAAAGAGTATAATGCTCCCCCCGCTGCCGTCATACAAGCAATTACTGCAATAATAGCTTTTTTCATAATAATTACCTCCTCATTAAATATACCTATAAATCAGTTTACAATACAATCATCAAAAAGGATTAATAATTGTAACACGAATAGTATTACTGATTGTACTATAGTTACTTGACAATAAATAAGTCAATGTTTTTCCTGATCCGCCACCAGGGGAATTATGGTAATATACTATACTTTCGTTATAAATACTATCTGATTGAACAACATATCCTGCAAACAAATAGTTCTTAACAATATTATTGCCATTTTGATATACTGTCACACTGAAATTATCATTCAAAGTGGTACTTGACGGTATACTATAATAATCAGCTATTGTCCATTTATCTGATAACTCTTTTAAACACGCATAATTCATCCAGTAGTATCCTTCTCCACTATCAATACTACCTTCATCCGGGGGATTTTTGGCTTTTTGACCATTTATGTTATCATATATTCTCATAGCTGTAATCAATACACTCAAAGGTACATTCTTTCGGCAAGGTAGATTTGATTCGGTTGATAATTTCCTTATTTGCACTCAAATTTGAATCAAGCATACAAATTGTAAGGTACTTCAGATTCTTAAACTCTGAAAAATCAGCATCAATATTTAAACGGTCGATTTGTTCTACATATATTTCTTTTACATCTTTAAATACCCGAAGATCATCTAAATTCCCATTGAAATTAACAATAAATAAATGATTTAAATCACTTTCGTATGAATTATCACTATTTGTTTTATTATTAAACCATTTATTACTGAATTGAAACTCAAAGGCAATTTTATCACCACATTCTATACTTAATTTTCTTGAACTCGTAGAATAATATCTTGATTCCGGATGTGACGAAATATAATATTCTATAAATTCTTTTATTTCATATATTTTTTCAATATTATTACCAGGTGCATTTATTTTAATAAATAAATCATCGTATGAAAACAAACCTGTTTGTTCAACACCTATATAAACAGAACCGCCATATTCAAATAATTCATCACATTTGTTATCAATCGCTTTTCGGAAAGCACCATCTTCTTTTTCACAAATAATGTAAGCGTCAAATAGTAAGCGTATAGACAAAAAATCACGGGACAAGCAAAAAGCAGATCCCGTGATTTTCTAATTATAGAAATATGTCAGTTATTG
>CACWVH010000072.1 GCA_902764235.1 uncultured Ruminococcus sp. | reverse complement strand
TATTCTGTTGCAGTTCAGGCTGAATAAGTCTGGCGGTGCCTGGGAAATCTTTTTCAGACTGACTAAGCCGTGAATCAAGGGTCCAGCGTCACGCTGGTTGCATTTTGGGGTGGATTATTATATAATGATAGCTGCAATGAATTATGTTTAAAGGGGAATAAAGATGAAAAACGAATTTTTTGATATCTCGGAGGAAATACTTGAGCTTGGTGACAAGGCTCTTGAAATGTCAAAGCCCTATCTTGACAGAACCGATAAAATAACCGAATATAATCAGATAAAAATGCTTCGTGCCTTTCAGAACGCTAAGGTCAGCGAAAGCTGCTTTACCGCTTCCACCGGCTACGGCTACGGCGACAGGGGACGTGATGTACTCGACAGCATTTACGCTGAGGTGCTTGAAACAGAGGACGCCCTTGTGCGCCATAATTTTGCAAGCGGAACACATACTCTGACAGTCGCTCTGTTCGGCGTGCTTCGTCCCGGGGATACTATGGTCAGCGTTACAGGTATCCCATATGATACTCTTCAGGGTGTGATCGGTATCGGAAATCAGTCAAACGGCTCTCTGAAGGAATTCGGAATAAAATATGAGCAGGTCGATCTTCTGCCTGACGGTTCTGTTGATTATGACGGTATAAAAAATACGGTACGCCCTGATACAAAAATGGTATATATCCAGCGCTCAAGAGGCTACAGCCTTCGTCCCACTCTGCTGAATGAGGATATCAGAAAAATATATGAGCTTGCAAAAAGCATCGCTCCCGGCTGTATCGTAATGCTTGACAACTGCTACGGCGAATATGTTGAAATGACTGCACCCGGAGGCTGCTGTGATCTTATGGCCGGCTCTCTGATAAAAAATCCGGGCGGCGGCATCGCCCCCACTGGAGGTTATATTGCAGGAAAAAAAGAGCTTGTGGAAGCCTGCTCATACAGACTGACGACTCCCGGCACAGGCAAGGAGATCGGCTGCACCCTCGGTCAGAACAGAGAGCTTTTTATGGGTACCTTCAACGCTCCCCATGTCACAGGCGAGGCTCTCAAAACAGCTATCTTTGCGGCAGCGCTTTTCAGCAGTCTCGGCTTCAGAGTCACACCGGACTTCGATCAGGCAAGGGGAGATATTATCCAGGCTATACTTCTTGAAAATGAAAAGCGTCTTGTTTCCTTCTGTCAGGGTATACAGGCTGCTTCTCCGATAGATTCCTTTGTTACTCCCGAGCCGTGGGATATGCCCGGCTATGACAGCAAGGTTATAATGGCAGCAGGTGCCTTTACGCTTGGTTCTTCAATAGAGCTTTCCGCAGACGCTCCGCTTCGTGAGCCTTATGCCGTATGGATGCAGGGCAGTCTGAATTTCCATTCAGGAAAAACCGCTGTGCTTCTTGCAGCAGAAAAAATGAAGGATCAGCTAAGATAATATGGAAAGACTAAGAAAAGATATCGACTCGGCTGTCATTGCTGCTGCGCTTTCACTGATGCTGGGCGCTGCTGTACAAACAATGCTCCTTTTTGTCGGCAGGGTCACAGCTCTGCCTGACTTTATCAGACTTTCTGTAATAACCCTGTCAGCAATGCTCGTTCCGGTCTTTATAACCCATTCACCAAAAAACAGAACTGTCTTTCCGGACAATAAGCTTTCTGCCGGAAAAAGTGTATTATTTATCATTTTCGGCTTTGCTGTCTGTACAGCTCTTAATTTTCTCATTTCACTTCTGCGTTCGTTTATTTCAGCAGGAAGCAGTGCTTCATCACTTTCAGACAATGGTAATATAACAGGCTTACTTCTGCTGCTTTTTTCCGCAGGAATACTTCCGGCTGTACTTGAAGAGATACTGTTCAGGGGAAAAATAATGCCGCTTCTCATGGAAGGCGGCAATGGGTTTGCTGTTATTGTTTCCGCAATGCTTTTTGCTTTTATCCACAACGGCATCTTCAATATGCTCTTCGCATTTACGGCAGGTCTTGTTATCGGCTTTATTCGCTCAGAAACAAAAAGGCTCGTTCCATGCATTATCGTTCATCTGCTGAACAATGCTCTTGCACTGCTTCTTATGTTTTCCGGAAGCTCAGGCGGTGCAGAAAATTCAAAAATACTGTTTTATATCACCGGTGTCGCAAGCATCATTATCGCTGGGGCTTTGCTGCCCTTTGTTCTGAAGCTTAGCAGCAAGGATAACTTGAGACTCACCAAAGCTCCCTTTCTTATGCTTTTCAGATCGCCCGTGTTCTATATACTGATCGTTTCTGCGGTGATAATGCAGCTTTTTTAGCTATCTTACGGTGCAGAAATACTCCCCGGCATTTACAAAGCCCAGCTTGCTGTAAAAATGCTCGTTTTCATTCTCTGCACGGATTATAAATATTTCTCTGTCTCCGAGATCTTCAATAAGCCTACAAACGCACGCACTGCCCAGACCACGGCAGCGTGCGTTTTTTGCTGTACACACTGACCCGATCAGCGCTGTGCTGCTGCTGAGCGACGCTGTCATTGCAAATGAAACCGGAATTGCATCCTTTTCTATGCAGCAAAGCTGTGCCGTACCATGCCTGAATCTGTGAGAAAGCTCCAGAAGAAAATCTTCATAGGAGGGAACAGCAAAGCTTTCGCTGCTGCATGAATTAAGCAATCTGTAAATACCCTTATAGTCAGGCATTATGGTATTAAAGGTCAGAGCCTCTGTATTTTCCGCTGAAAACAAGCCTCTGTCAAGCTTCATTATCACTCCCGATGGTCTGTCTGACAAAACAGGCAGATTGCTTTCAAAGGAAATGAAACCGACTGCATTTACAAAATCCGAAAGCTCTGTGACATTCGTTTTATCTGTACAAAATGCAGTGACTGCTGTACCGTATTTTGAAACTGCTGCCGAAGCTCTGCCGCTTTCATCATATTGTACCCAGAAATCAGCAATGCCTTCAAACTCTGAATAGCTTTCGTATAAACAGCTTATGCGGCAGGCAAAAATATCTGCACTGCCGCAAAGTCTGAGAAAATCCCTTTTATTTTCATTATCAAGAAGTACGATCATAGCTCACATATCCTTTTTGCAAGCTCTTTTACAAGCTCCATAACTGCCTGAGCATCACTTGTTTTTATAAGGCTTGCATTTGCATGAAGATATCTGCACGGAACAGATACGGCTATCGTCCTGACTCCCGAACGTGATTTATGTATTGCACCTGCATCATTTCCTCCGGCGATCATTGTCTTTGTTTGTGCCGGAATGCCCTTTTCCTTTGCGATATCCATTGCAAGCTGATAGTATTCCCTGTCGTAGATAGTCGCACGGTCCATAAAGGAAACAACTGCACCGCCGCCGGCAAGGCATACTCTTCTTTCATTTTCGCTGCCGGGAACATCTGCCGCTGTTGTTGACTCAATGACGATCGCACTGTCCGGGTCAACAGTATATGCAGCAGCTGCCGAGCCTCTGAGACCTACCTCCTCCTGCACGCAGAAGGTAAAATACATATCATACGGCAGCTCTGATCTGAGCATCTCTATCATCACAAGGCAGCCGAAACGGTCATCTATTGCCTTGCTGATTATCCTGCCGTCCCTATCCTCATAAAAGCTGTCAAAAATAATGCTGTCGCCGGGACGGACATATTCAAGTGCCTGCTCTCTGCTTTCCGCTCCGATATCTATTGTAAGAGAATCCGCAGACGGGCATTTACCCTTTTCATCTGACTTCAGAAGATGCACCGGCTTACAGCATACTACTCCCGGAAGCTTATCCTTTCCGACAAATACCTGTTTTGCAAAGACAGCGCTGTCGTTTATTCCGCCGACACAGGAGAATTTCAGCATTCCGTCCGGAAGTATATCGGTTACGATAAATCCGACCTCATCCATGTGTGCTGATATCATCAGTTTTCTTCCGGGCTTGCTTTTGCCTTTCCTGAAGGCTATTATATTGCCGCAGTTATCGACCCTGACCTTATCGGCAAAGGGAGTTATCTCCTCAAGGATAATATCCCTGACCTCTCCCTCATCACCTGAGATGCCGCCTGCTGTGCAGAGCTTTTCAAGAAGCTTTTTATCCATCATTTCACTGCACCTCCGGTTATATAAGCTGTTATCACCCTTGCGGTGTTTTCAATATCCTCAACGCTGACAAGCTCTGTCTGGGTATGCATATTCTTTTCAGGAACAGAGATCACAGCACAGGGTATTCCTCCCTTTGTGATAGAAATACCGTCTGCATTTGTTCCTGTGGTGCTGCCGTCAACCTCATAGTCAAAGCTGACGCCAAGCTCCTTTGCAGATGAGATCAGACTGTCTGTCATTTTCCTTGAAAGCGACGGCGCAATGCTGATTATCGGACCTTTTCCAAGCTCTCCGCTCAGATGTCCGGGGACTCCGCTTTGTTTTGCAAAGCCAACATCAACCACAATTGCTTCATCAGGCTCAAGCAGAAAGGCTGCGGTTTTTGCCCCGCTTTCGTTTGTTTCCTCCTGAGAAGAAAATACAAGAGAAAGTCTGACATCCCTGAGTTTCCTGCTGACAAGCTCCGCACATTTTATAATAACCGCACAGCCTGCCCTGTTATCAAGAGCAGATACTGCCACCTTATCTCCTATAAGCTCACGGAAGGTGCTCTTTACGACTGCGGTATCACCGATGCTCACAAGCTCCTTCACCCTGTCAGGGCTGAGACCTGTATCTATCCAGATCTTATCCCTTGTAAAGCCTTCCTCTTTATCTATAAGATGCGGCGGAAGTGTACAGATAACTCCTGTCACATCTTCCCTGCCCAGAACCCTGACAACTGTTCCGGCAAGCGCACGCATATCCATTCCGCCCACCGGCTCAGCCTTGAGGAAGCCTTCATCGTTTATATATGTGATGACAAGACCGATCCTGTCGATATGTGCATCCAGCATGATATGGCGCTTTGCCTTTCTATCTCCAAGCTCTGCGAATATCGTTCCTGTGGGAAGCTCTTTTATTTCATATGCATATTTTTCTGTAAGCTCTGTTATTATGCCGAGCATTTCGTTTTCTCTGCCCGAAACGGCACATTCAGCACAGAGCTTTTTTAATAATTTCCTGGTTTTCACTTTATATCCTCCTGCTGTAATGAAGCAGTGTCATTATTCCATCTCGTTGACTATACGCTTGAAATGCAGACCCTTCTCTGCAAAGTTTTTGTACATATCAAAGCTTGCGCTTGCAGGTGACATTGCTACAATATCCCCATCTGACGCATTCTCTCTTGCGGCTTTCACAGCCTCCTCCATGCTTTCGACCCTGATTATAACAGGATTACCCTGAGCATATGAGGGTGCAGCCTTTGTTGCTGCTTCGATCTTATCCGCAGTCGCTCCGAAGAGAATAAGCGTCTTTACTGTTTCAGGCACTACCTTTCCCATATCGTCATAAGGGATATGCTTATCATATCCGCCGGCAATAAGGATTATCTTCTGATCGAACAGAGAAAGCATACCCTTGACAGTTCTTGTCGGGCTTGTTCCGATAGCATCGTTGTAATATCTGACACCGTCAAGAACTCTGACAAGCTCAGCCCTGTGCTCGACTCCGCCGAAATTCATTGCAACATTCCTGATGGTTTCTGCATCTGCCATTCCCCAGACTGCGCTTATTGCCGCAAGATAGTTTTCTATATTATGAAGTCCGGGTATTTTTATTTCGGAAGCCTTCATTATCTCTGTCTTTTTGCCGTATTCGTTCATATATATTGTGCCGTCCTCTGACATATACGCACCGTTCGTGACCTCGCTGCGGCGTGAGAAAAGATACATTCTTCCCCTGACGTCATCCCTGAAGGAACAGGAAATGTCATTATCAAGATTAAGCACAGCCTTGCCGAATGCATTCTGATGAAGGACGATATTTTTCTTTGAATCAATATATTCCTGCATATCCTTATGGATATCGAGGTGATTAGGAGCAAGGTTCGTGACAACTGCGATATCGGGACTTTTTCTCATGGAAATAAGCTGGAAGCTGGAAAGCTCCACCACTGCAACATCCTCAGGAGAAATACTTTCTATATCAGGCAGAAGCGGTCTGCCGATATTTCCGCCGAGATGTACCTTATATCCCTTTGCCTTGAGAATTTCTGATATAACTGTTGTTGTAGTAGTTTTACCGTCACTGCCGGTAACGGCTATTATCTTACACGGACAAAGATCAAAGAATACCTCCATCTCGCTTGTGACATACACGCCGTTTTCTCTTGCGGAGTTCAGCTCATCCATATAGAATTTCATTCCCGGTGTGCGGAAGATAATATCCGCGCCGAGATCACTGAGATAGTCCTCACCAAGACGAAGTGAAGCACCGTACTGCTCAGCAAGCTCTGCATTTTCTCCCAGTGCCTCACGCTCACGCTTATCGCAGGCAAGAACCCTGGCTCCATATTTTCCGAACAATCTGATTAGCGGCAGGTTACTTCCTCCTATTCCGCAAAGCGCAATTGTTTTTCCGTTTATAAACTCAAAAAAGCTTTTTATTTTATTATCCATACATGATCCTCACTTATAAAGTTTTTCATCCTATATTATATTCCTTTTCTACAAATTCGTCAACCGGCGGAGTGCCTCCGCCACGGAAATCAACTTTCTTATAAAGAAATATTATTTAACCTTTTTTCTTACATTCTACTTAAATTTGAAGCGAAATGCGGTGGCTTTCCGGTCGCCCCCGCACCCCTTCGGTATCAAAAAAGATAATAATTATGAGAAGATTTTAAAAATTGATTTCCGTGTGCCTCCGCTGTCAATTTTGCGGTTCAGGCTTTCTTCTGACCAAAACTTTTTTGTCGGCTGATTATAGTTACATCAAAATGCTCATAAAATATTTATAAAAAAATAGCGACACATAAATTCTCTGAATTAGCGAAACGAAGCCGCCCACTCTCACACGAAACCTGCCGCTGCTACGAAAATAAGCGAGCACGCCGCAGGCAGCGCAGCGTAGGAAAGCGAGTGCAGTAAGCGAGCACGCACACCGCAGGCGGTGGACAGCGCCCCTTCTCTTATGGTTCTTCTCTTTTGCCGCGTCCGCATTCTGCGGACGCCCCGAAGAAACCTACGGATAGTAAGAACCCATAAGAAGGATAACAAAGCCATCGCCGACAGCTATTTCACGAAGTCCTTTTCACCTGCATTATGCTCTTATTCATAATCCAGCACTGTCAAAAACTCAGTTCAGGCTTTTTTCATATCTGCTGATTTTAGCTCTTTCAATACTCCCGGAATTATTTATGAACCAGCTTAACTCTGTACCCATAACACACTTTAGCTTCACTGCATTTTGTTCTGTGTCATAGCTTCTGGCTGCAATCTTCATCTTCTGAGAAGATAACTTGAAATGAGCAGTATAAAGCAAAAATCCATTTTTCTCAGACAACGTTAGCCTGTCCAGCAAAAACGCGTATAATATTTTTGCTTCAACAGATAGCTGTGAATACGAATCCGAAAACAAACATAACGGTACCTTTAAGAACCGATAACTTGATTTCATAATAATCAATCCTCCTATTATTTGTTAATTTGAAGAAAAACCCTCTCACCCTTTTATTCCACACTTTTTTAGAATTTGTTGCAAAAAAATTTATAAATTCAGTTATTTAACTGCCTTAAAGCCTTCCAAATCTTCCGAAACATGAGCTATATGTTTTAAAGAATACCCCTCACCCTTTATTCCACACTTTTTCAGATTTTTTTGCAAAGAAATTTAAAAGTTAAATTATCAAATTGCTTTAATGCTTTCCAAATCATCCGAGACGTGAGCCATTCTATCTAACCCCCTCTACTTCTGTATTCCACACTTTTTTCCGTTTTTTTAACCTGCTATTTTATGGGATTATAAATTTTCTATATATAGCACAAATTTTATTACGAATTTTTCAATAACTTAGTGCAATATTACAACAAATGAAAACCCCCTCTACTTTCTCATGCACAATTATTTTCAATTTGGCAACCTGTTTACAGAAATTAATATTTTTGCAATTCATTGCAAATACTTTACATATAATAAGATTTATGCTATGATTGTATAAAAGGAGGCGGAGTGTATGATACCGACAAAGGATTTGAAAAAACGCGACCTTTATTTGAATAAACTGATTGCCTTTCAGAACACCGAGCCTGTTAAGGTTATCACAGGTATCCGCCGCTGCGGAAAGTCGAGCCTGATGAAGCTGATGGCGGCTCATTTGCTTGAAAGCGGCGTTTCATCCGATCAGATCATTGAGATGAATTTTGAATCCTATGATTTCAAAGATATGACCTCAAACGGGATTTACGAGTATATCAAATCAAGACTGCTGCCACAAAAAAGAATGTACCTTTTCTTTGACGAGATACAGCGCGTCGAAGCTTGGGAGGATGCCGTCAATGCTCTGCGCGTGGATATCGACTGCGATATTTATATCACCGGCTCTAACGCTTTTCTGCTGTCCTCGGAATACTCCACCTATCTTTCGGGCAGAAGTGTAGAGATTCGTATGCTGCCGCTGTCCTTTGCGGAATTCATAGATTTCCATGGCTTCGAAATACGCGAGAGCATAAGCGCGCTTGGCGGAACACACAGATGTGCCTATGATTCACAGGACGAAAGCTATGAACTGAAAGAGCTTTTTGAAGCGTATCTGCGTTTCGGCGGTATGCCCGGTATTGCGGATGTCGGCTTGGATCAGGAGAAAGCGTTAATGCTTCTTGACGGAATTTACTCAACCGTTATTGTGCGCGAAATTCTCGAAAGAGAAAAGCGCAGAGGCAGACGCCAGATAACCGACGCCGTACTTCTGCGCAAGATCATTCTGTTTTTGGCGGACAATATCGGCAGTTCTATCTCCGTTTCGTCCATTGGTAATACGCTTGTCAATGAGGGCTTGCTCGATGATGGCTGGAAGAATAAACCCAGCGCGCACACCGTTCAGGCGTATGTAAACGCGCTGCTTGAAGCATACTTTTTCTATGAAATCAAACGCTTTGACATTAAAGGCAAGGACTATCTGCGCACACTCGGCAAGTATTATATCGTGGATATCGGACTGCGCAATTATTTGCTCGGCTTCCGCAATCGTGACATCGGACACATCTTGGAAAACGTTGTTTACTTTGAACTATTGCGCCGAGGATATGACATTGCAATCGGCAAGCTTGGCGATTCCGAGATTGATTTTATTGCTTCAAACGCCAACGAAAAGATTTATTTTCAGGTCACGGAATCCATGAACAGTGAAGCTGTTCGGAAGCGCGAGCTTGCCCCTTTGCAAAAAATCAAAGACAATTATGAGAAGATAATCCTGTCGCTCGACACAGGATTGGAAAAAGAATTTGACGGAATTAAGTCAGTCAATGTGATTGATTGGCTGCTTGATTATTGATGTTTTAGTATGAATAATTACGAGTTTTATGTTCTCTCAGGCAATACTATCGTTGCCAAATGGGAAAACAAAACACTTAAAGTTTTCAATGAAAACCTATTACCATTGTATTTAAAACACAACCCAAATGCTGAACATTGGATTGCGTCACGAGCGATTGATTCACGCCGTGCAAATGCGCGTTTGCTGAAAAAAGCATTACGGTTAAAAGAGAAAGATGACCTCCGTACAGCTCTTTATGTCAACGCCGCGACTATAACAGATAACTATTGGATAAAGCCTCTTGATAGTGACTTAACCTATCAGGACGTACGCTTCACCGATGATTATTTCTCCGTTCTCGCACTAAAAGGAAGCTATTCCAGCTTTAATCGTGTTGCTAATTCCAAGCGCACAAAAACGCCTGAGCTGACGAATATCGGCAGCTTTGAAAAGTGCTGGAAGCTGATTGACGGCAAGTGGTGGATGTATAAATCCGCA
>CACWVH010000071.1 GCA_902764235.1 uncultured Ruminococcus sp. | reverse complement strand
GCGTCCCCTCTTCAAAAACAGTCCACCGGACTGTTTTTGAATTCACCCCCGGCACGAGCGATTCTCATGCAAAGGATTTCGCGCTCTGCGGAGCGCGACTAGGGGGCTCTGGTCTCGTCTGCCGACTCGGTCGGTGCTTCTGCCTTCGGCAGAGGTGTCCACCGGACACCCGCACCCCATGGACCCCGCAGCCTTTGTAAAGGCTGGCGAAACTTTAAATTTTGTTAAGTTGACGCCATTGCCCTCTGGACCCCCCGCAAGGTCATGTAATAATATCACAGATCTGCCTCTGTAGCAAAGCTTGATACTGCACCTATTATATAACCGGCAATTGCCGCTATAACCATAAAGGTTTCAAATAATCCCATATTCAGATATAGGGAACCCGTTGAAGTAATTTTAGAGATTATAAATATTCCTATCAGGCATATCGCTGCAAGAATGAACAGAAACACAAGCGTTGATATAAGAAATCTGATAATAAGCGGCATATGATCCGCTTTATTCACTTTTTTCATTGTATAGAATCCGCACAATGATGTCGGTATCCAGATAAAGAGATAGAACTGGGGTACATAAAATCCGAGCACCATTATTGTAAAGCAAACAAGTCCACCAAGTATTCCCGGCAATAATCCTGCAAATAAACATATAACAAGAGTGTTTTTATCAAATATTCCCAGCACCCGTGAACTGTTCTGCCGCTGCTGATAGCCCTGCTTTATCCGGTCGTGCTTTTCCTGAAGCTCATGTTCCGAGGAACAGACTCCGCAGATCGTTTTTGCACCGCTTTCATTGCATAAGATCTCCACCGGTCCTCTCCTTCCGCATTCCGAGCAGACTGAAACCAGATCATATTTTTCATTTACTTTTTCTATGATATCAACAGCTGTCTTTATTTTCTCCGCTGTATTTTTTCCATCAGATAAATCGCAATGCACAGACAGCCTGCTTTTTTCATAATCAGAGCTGATATAATCCATGTTCCCGGATATCCCCTTGATATAGCGTGCTATCTCATCTCCGAAATCAACAGTCGGCGATTCTCCCCACACTGTAAAAACCGCTTTCTCGCCCATGTCCTGAGCAAGTATTATTATATCGCCTGTCTTTTTCGCAAAGTTTCTTCCGCGCATTCTTTTAAAACCGTTTCCGGTCATTATTTCATCGTTTATCATTTCAGCCTCCTGTTATGTATTTGCGTCAACACCCTAAATATTATCATCCGTTGCTAAGCTTAATCCTGCGCCTGAGACATATCCTGCAAAAGTAATAGCGAATGTTACAATTAATATCATCGGATTCATCAGATCCATCAATATTACCGACACTCCTGTTGAAAACACCAGTGACATCGCAAAGCTTCCGGCAAAAGTAAGCAGTCCAGTTATTATCAGATATAAAAACGAAGCAAGGATAAATCTGATAAATACAGGCATATGGCTCGCATTATTCACCTTTCTGATTATCATGTATGCGCCGATAAATGTGGGAATGCACATCAGATAATAACAATACGGTATCAAAAATCCTGCTATGAATATCACAAAGCCCATTGCACCGCTGATAAGCCCGGGTTTTACTCCTGCAAAGAAGCATCCCACAAGGGTTCCTCTTTCTATCACGCCGAAAATATATCTGCCCTTTGACTTCTCCTTATAGCTTTGCTTTATTTTTTCGTGCTTTTCCTCCAGAGAACGCTCGGATGAGCATATTCCGCAGATCATCCTTACTCCGTTTTCTGAGCATACTATTTCCGCCTCGCCTATCCTTCCGCATTTCGGACAGACAGGAACAAGATCGTATTTTTCATTTATTTTTTCCAGAACAGCATCAGCCTTCCTGATTTTCCCGGCTGTATCCTTGCCGTCAGAAATATCGCAGTACAGGGTTATCCTGCCTTTTGAACAGTCCGCGCTGAGATAATCCACGTTCTTGTATTCATCTACGAAATATTTTATTACCTCACTTGCAGGCTTGTCACCTGCCGATTTACACCATACAGTAAAAACGACCTCTGTTTCTTTGTCCTGTGCCAGAATTACGATATCGCCGGATCTTTTTGAGTAGCTTCCTTCCCGCAGCAGTTCATAGCCGTTTTCTCTCATTATTTCATCTTTTACCATTCTGATCTCCTGCTTTAATTCATGCTGATTCCTGACAGAAAGTAAAGCCCGGTTTGTGTTCAATTTTTATCGGGCTTTAGCATCAGACTGTCATCAATGTTGGTGCTGTCAAAAAACGGGTACACCGCAAAGCGGCATACCCGTTTCATTTTCATGCGTTACGAAATTACTTTGATTTAACCTTCCAAAGCTCGTTAGCATACTCAAGGATAGTACGGTCAGATGAGAACTTACCGCAGTTTGCAGTATTCATCAGGCACTTGAAGCCGAATGCTCTCTTGTCCTTATAATCATTGTTAGCCTTGATCTTTGTTTCGATGTAATCGGGAAGATCTCTGAGGATGAAGTAGTGATCTGCCGGATGCCATGATGCACCCTCAAGAAGTGACTTATGAAGCTCCTCGAATGAGCCTTCGCCCTTCTTTCCGCCGTCTGAGAAGCGGCCGTCGATAAGTGTATCGATAACCTTCTTCATCTCTTCGTTCTCTTCGTAGAGCTTCTTGGGATCGTAGCCGTTCTTCTTGAGATCCTCGATCTCCTCAACTCTTGCGCCGAAGATATACTCATTCTCTTCTCCTGCACATTCTGCGATCTCGATATTTGCACCGTCATATGTACCGATAGTTACAGCACCGTTTGCCATGAACTTCATGTTGGATGTACCTGAAGCCTCAGTACCTGCGGTTGAGATCTGCTCGTGGATATCTGCAGCAGGAATGATCTTTTCTGCATATGATACGTTGTAGTTGGATACAAATACAACTCTCATCTTATTGTTTACATCAGGATCGTTGTTTACAAGCTTAGCGATCTCGTTGATGTATTTGATGATTGCCTTTGCTCTTGCATAGCCGGGAGCTGCCTTTGCACCGAAGATGAATGCTGTCGGTGTGAAATCCGGAAGCTTGCCTTCCTTCAGGCGGAAGTAGATAGCCATGATTGAGAATGCATTCATAAGCTGTCTCTTATACTCATGGAGACGCTTTACCTGGATATCAAAGAAGAAGTCAGGATCAATGTATACACCCTCATGCTTCTGGATGAACTCTGAAAGCTCCTTCTTCTTCTGATATTTGATACCGCTGAACTTATCGATATTCTCCTGTGTAAGGTGCTTTTCAAGCTTCTTGAGCTCGTCAAGGTTACGCAGCCATTTGTTTCCGATAAGGTCTGTGATGAACTCTGCATATTCGGGGTTGCAAAGTCCGAGCCAGCGGCGCTGTGTAACACCGTTTGTCTTGTTCTGGAATTTCTCCGGATAGAGGTCATACCACTCCTTGAGAGTATCGTCCTTGAGGATCTGTGTATGGATAGCAGCAACACCGTTTATATATGTTGAGATGTATGATGCCATTCTTGCCATATGAACACGGTGACCGTCGATGATCTCCATATTCTTTACAGCTTCCTTAGCAACCTTCTTCTCCTTGAGCTCTGCCATGAGCTTATCGTTGATCTTAACGATAATATCATATACATCCGGAATTACGCTCTGCATGAGCTTGATATCCCATTTCTCAAGTGCTTCCTGCATAACTGTGTGGTTAGTGTAGGAGAAGGTCTTTCTTGCAACGTCAAGTGCCCAGTCAAAGTCGCAGCCGTCATTTGTAAGAAGTCTTACAAACTCAGGAATTGAGATTGTCGGGTGTGTATCGTTAAGCTGGATAGCAGTTTCCTCAGCGAAGTGTGAAAGATCTGTTCCATGCTTAGCCTTATATCTCTTAAGAATATCCTGAAGTGATGCCGATGAGAAGAAATACTGCTGCTTGAGTCTGAGCACCTTTCCTTCATAGCTGTTATCGTTCGGATAAAGAACCTTTGAAATATTCTCAGCGTCATTCTTATCCTTTACAGCCTCATCATATTTGCAGTCATTGAATTCAAGGAAGTTGAAGTCATTTATTGCCTCTGCCTCCCACAGACGGAGAGTATTGATATTGTCTGTGCCGTAGCCGATAATAGCCATATCATAAGGTACAGCTCTTACTGTCTGATCTGCGAAGCTTACGTTTACGATATCCTCGCTTCTCTTAATGCACCACGGATCACCGAAGCGCTGCCAGTCGTCAGCAACCTCTACCTGGAAGCCGTCAACAATCTCCTGCTTGAACAGACCGTATTTATAACGGATGCCGTAGCCGTCGAGCGGAACATCATGTGTTGCTGCTGAATCGAGGAAACAGGCAGCAAGTCTGCCGAGTCCGCCGTTACCGAGAGCGGCGTCGTCGATCTCTTCAAATACATTGATATCAATGCCCTTGTCAGCGAGGAGCTTCTTTGTCTGCTCGAGCACGCCCATTGCATAAAGGTTGTTGTACATCATACGTCCCATAAGGAATTCTGCTGAGAGATAGTAAGCACGGCGGTTGCTTGCGTGTGTCTTTTTGCTTTCAGCCCATTTTTCTGAAATTTCGCCCATCATTGCCTTACCAAGTGCTTCATGAAGCTCTGCAGGTGAAAGCTCGCCGAGCTCCTTGCAGTATTCATTCTTTGCGGTAAGTACGAGGTTGTCGATAATGGCATTCTTCTTCATCTTTTTGTCATCCTCCAGCCTTCTGTAAATTTTTGACAAATTATAGAGTTTTTTCGCAATTTTAGGAGATGCTGCTCCTTCCTTCATTCTCCAGGTCCAGTTACCGCCGAGTGTTGACGGTGTATTGATCCTTGCCTCGCTGCCGAGACCGAGAATATCCTGCATCTGAACGATAGCATAATCGCTTACGCTTGCATATGCAGTTCTTATGAAGCCCCAGTTATAGCCCTCTGTCTTATCAAGACGGCAGTAATCTATCGCAAAAGCAACATCCTTTTCCTTTGCCTCCTGAAGCCAGCCCATAACGGTATCGTTATCATGGGTACCGGTATAGCATACGCTGTTTGAAGTATAGTTATGCGGAAGGTAATTGCTGTCCTGTCTTGAATCGAAAGCGAACTCAAGGATCTTCATGCCCGGATATCCGGAATCCTTAAGAAGCTTTGCGACGCCGGGTGTCTGAAGTCCGAGATCCTCTGCGATGATCGGAACATCGCCGAGACGCTGCTTCATTTTCTCGAAGAATTTCATATTCGGACCATCTATCCACTCACCCACAACAGCATTTTCTGCGCCGTAGGGGATAGCGTAGAACTGATCGAATGCTCTGAAATGGTCGATCCTTGTAACATCGAACATTCTCTGTGCGCCTGCCACACGGTTGATCCACCAATCAAAGTTTGTTTCCTCAAGATAGATCCAGTCATAGAGCGGATTGCCCCACAGCTGACCTGTCTCTGAGAAATAATCGGGCGGACAGCCTGCCACGCAGACGGGCTTACGCTCGTCGTCAAGCCAGAATACATCCGGGTTTGCCCATGTATCCGCGCTGTCCATTGCAACGTATATCGGCATATCTCCGAAAAGCTTTATGCCGTTGCCGTTTGCATATTCCCTCAGCTCCGCCCACTGCTTATAGAACATGAACTGTGTCCATTTCCAGAACATTACGTCCTCATACAGCAGACGCAGATAATAATCTATGGTATCGGGATTACGGTACTTTATCAGGTGATCGGGCCATTCGGTCCACGGCTTATCGTCAAAGAATTTCTTTACCGACATATAGAGGGCATAATCGGTAAGCCAGCTGTTTTCATCACGCATAAAGTCCCAGAACTCCTGCTGATCCTTCTGCTTGAAGGCCTCATAAGCCTTTCTCAGAACGTCAAATCTGACGTTATAGAGCAACTCATAATCAACATACTGAGAATTTGAGCCCCAATCGATTTGTTTCAGTTCTTCTCTTGTCAGAAGATTATCATCGCAAAGCATATCCAGATCGATCATATAAGGATTACCTGCATATGTAGAGAAGGACTGATACGGCGAATCACCGTAGCTTGTAGGGCCTACCGGAAGCAGCTGCCAGTATTTCTGACCTGATGCTTTCAGGAAGTCCACAAATTCATACGCTGCTTTGCCGAGGGTGCCTATTCCGTAAGGAGAAGGCAGTGAAGTTATCGGCATAAGAATGCCTGCACTTCTTGGCATAGATAAATCATCTCCGTTCTATTATATTATATTTTTCGATCATTTTCCATTCAATGATGCGATTTATATAAAACTTTTTACATTCGTAATATATTTTATCACGAATTTTAAACATAATCAATAGTTTTGCACAATTTTTTATTTCTGATTAACAATTTTTTCGCAACTGTGCATATTATTTTCTGCTTCATCTGTTGAAGCTGACTGAAAATTGAGCAGGAGAGGGGTTTTCGGGGCGCTGCCCCGTTCCCCGGTCTTTCACCTGTCGGATGAAAGACTCATTTTCACAACTGTGCATATTATTTCCGTCTCATCTGTTCAAGCTGACTGAAAATTGAGCAGGGAGGGGGTTTTCGGGGCGCTGCCCCGTTCCCCGGTCTTTCATCATAGCTGTGCATATTTTTCCGTCTTATCCGTCTGTACCGGCAAAAAGGAATTTCGTGCTCTGAGGAGCACGACCAGAGGCTCTGGTCTCGCCTGCCGGCTTGGTCGGTGCTTCTGCACCCCGGAGGGCACTTCCTTCGGGCGCCTTTGGCAGAGGTGTCCACCGGACACCCACACCTCTGGACTCCGCCGCCTTTGAAAAGGCGGGCGAAACTTTAAATTTTATTAAGTTGACAGCATTGCCCTTTAAAAAGGGTGGAACTAAACTTTATTACCTGCACACTTAGCAGCATTTGCTTACTGACCATAATAGAAAACCCAGAATTTCAACCATTCTGAAATATCAGCACAGCGTTTTTTCTGCGGATATGTGACAAGATCTATTTGATGGCTTTTCAGCTTGTTCTGAACATATTCAGACATAAGCTCTTTCCGGCACGATACGCCTGTTTCAAAAACAATACTCTTTTCCTTTTTGCTTTCAGAGTATAATATCTTTATTTTGGCATAAAGCCCTGAATGATATATCATATTTTTTCTTCACAGCATACCACGGCAGGCCATTTTATTATGACAGCATTTTCGTCAAAGATGAGTCTGCATCCTCCGCGATAAATAAGACCGTCACCCATTCTTATCGAGCCGCTAAGACTTACTGCACCATCCACGAAAAACACCTCTGTTCTGAATCTGCATTTCACTGTTATATCCGAAGATATAACGCATCACCCAAGCTCTCTCCATGCAAGGTACAGCGCATTTTTGCAGGCAAGTATGCGGATTTTTTCCCTCTCGTCGGGCTGTCCCCGGCTGAGAAGAAGCTTTTTTGCAAATGTCCTGTCCTTTGTGCTTATCCCCACATATACAAGTCCCACAGGTCTTTCTGCGCTTCCGCCGCCCGGTCCTGCTATGCCTGTCGTTGCCGCTCCGATATCAGCGCCGCTGAGTCTGCGCACTCCCTGCGCCATTTCGCAGGCAGTCTGCGCACTGTATTCCGTATATTTTTCAAGCGTTTCCTCCGACACACCGAGTATTTCGTGCTTGATCCGGTTTGAGTAAGAGCATACTCCGCATTCAAGCACCTCCGAAGCGCCCGGCACCCTTGTGATGCTCTCCGACACCATTCCTCCGGTCAGGCTTTCAGCCGTTGCGATTTTCAGCCCCTTTTCCCTGAGCCTTGCAACAAGGGCATACTCTATTCCGCCGATATCCACGCCGTACACATATTCTTCTCCGATAATGCTGCGTATCTCAGCAATAAGCTGTGCGGTCTTTTGCTCTTTGCCGCTCTCACAGGCTTTCACAGTAACAAGTGTATCGCCTGTTTCCTCCTGCACTTTTATTTCATCATCATATCTTGCAGTCAGCCCTTCAAGCATTTCTCTTACCTTATCTGTGTCAATGCCGGATATTCCAAGCGTATGGCAGATACCTGTCTGCTTTGTTTCTGCACTTTTTCCGCTCACAGTCTCACCCTTTCGCAGCATTTTTCAGTTCTCATAATTATTCGCTTCAGAACATATAATTATTTTATCATTAAAGTTATAAAATAACAACATTTTTTACGGTCGTTTTTTCAATTTTTTGTATTATTTAATTAAAATATACCATTCGGACAGTACAATTGCAAGGTTATTTCTGATCCTGGCAGGCTATTGAGAAGTGTTCCGTAAGTTTTACTAAATAATAAACCGCAAATTCTGCCCTATAACTTCCGAATCAGGGCAGAAAGCTGACAGGAAAAATTTATTAATAAATTATTAACAATTTCAACAGTTAAAATGCTATAATATTTATCAGACCTGAAAGCCTGCAGCTTTGTCAGATATTAAATAGCCGATTGTAAATTGGCGGACGACTCGCCAAAAAACTGAAAAATCTTAAAACCCGAAAAATTTTGAAAAAGCGGAGAAAAATGTAAAATTATAAATACAAAAATCTGCATGAACAAATGATTTTCGACTTTTATAATCAGTTAAAGATATTAAAAGAAAAGGGGGGATATCATGCTTCGGGATCAGCCTTTTATCAACGCTCTGCTTATAAATATACTTTTAGGAGCCTTATGGCATTATCTTACATTCATTATATGCATTACCGTTGACACTTCATTTTTTGATGCCGGAAAGAAAATGTATCTCCCCCGCAAATGGGAACGAAACGGCAAGTTTTACAGTGATGTCCTCAGAATAAACAAATGGAAGGATTTTCTGCCTCAGCACATAGGGAAGGACGGCTTTTCAAAGGATCATCTTGACGACACCTCTGTTCCCTATCTTGACGAGTTCATCATGGAGACCTGCCGGGCAGAATGGAACCATTCGGCAAACTGTCTTTATGCCGTGGCGCTTTTTATCATCAACAATTTTCTGATGGCACTTCCGCTTACTATGCTGCTTCTGCTAGTGAATCTGCCGTTTGCTCTGATACAAAGATACAACCGTTTCCGTCTGCAGCGTTTCAGAGCAGCAATGATAAAAAAGGCAGAACGTGCGGCACGCAGGGCTGAAAAGCGCATAACGGAACAAAGTGAAACGGACAACGATTTATAAAACAGGAGAAATATTATGGACTGGTTTTTTACAGACAGCCCCGGCAAGCCGGGCGATACAATCCTCATAACCGGCGAGGACGCTGTACATATTACTAAATCGCTGCGTATGTCTGTCGGCGAGGTCATCACCCTTTGCGGCAGAGACGAAAGCGAAATGCTCTGCCGTATTGAAAAGATCAGCTCTGAGGGTGTTCTCGTGAAGGTCACAACACAGGAGGAATGTACCCACGAGCCGGACATTGAGCTGACTTTATATTTTGCACTGACAAAGGGCGACAAGCCCGAAACGGTCATACAAAAATGCATTGAGCTTGGCGTCACGGAGCTTGTGCCGGTGCTGACCGACAGATGCGTTTCCCGTCCTGATGCAAAAGCCGCACAGAAGAAGCTCCAGCGTTACCGCAAGATAGCACTGCAGGCGGCAATGCAGTCAAGGAGGGGCATCGTCCCGGAGGTGAGACCTCTTACCGAGCTGAAAACAGCCGCAGCAGAGCTCTCAGTATATGACAAAGCGATAGTATTTTATGAAGGCGGCGGAAAACCTCTGCGTGAGATTATTTCCGGCAGCGATAAGAAGCTTGCCGTTTTCATCGGACCGGAGGGCGGCTTTGAGCAGCGTGAGATAGATCTGCTTGAAAGCAGCGGTGCTGTCCGTGCGACCCTCGGCAGCCGCATACTGCGTGCGGAGACCGCCCCGATCGCAGCAGCTGCTGTCATCATGTTCCACACCGGAAATCTTGAATAGCTTACTTCATGGGACAAGGGGGG
>CACWVH010000070.1 GCA_902764235.1 uncultured Ruminococcus sp. | reverse complement strand
TGCCTTAATAGGGCACGTTGGGTTCTGTGAGGGGCGTAGACAAAACCTCACATTTGAAATATAGAAATAGAGAGGTGAAGTCGAGACGTCTACTCGACATGATTATGGAAAAGAACGATTTTGCTAAACGATTAGCCGATCTACGCACAGCAAAAGGTGTATCTGCAAGGGATATGAGCCTTTCTTTAGGTCAGAGTGCCGGATATATCAATAACGTTGAAAACGGCGTAAATCTGCCCTCTATGACTGTTTTTTTCTACATCTGCGAGTATCTTGGTATCACTCCGAAAGAGTTTTTTGATACCGATAATGTCAATCCTGAAAAAGCGTCAGAGCTTTATGAAGTAGCTAAACGCTTAAAATCCGAGCAGTTGGAACACCTTATCGCCATAGCAAAAGGCTTACAATGAAACCCAACAGAAAATAAAACAGCAGGAGCATCAGCCTTTGTTATCAAGGTTTGATACTCCTGCTTGTCTTATCTCAGAAACAAGTTGTTAATCTAAAGCCTGTACATAGCAACTTTTTCTAAAAGTTTTTTTCGTTCTTTCCAATCGGGCATTAGTATTGTAAGAAAATCATAAAAGTGTTTTGAATGATTTGGGTGAATAAAATGACAAAACTCATGCATCACCACATATTCGATACAGTTTCTCGGAGCTTCTAAAAGTTGTTTGTTTAATGTAATTATACTTTTTTTTGCTAAGCATGAACCCCACCTTGTTTCCATATTTCGTATTCTTAATGCAGGAAGGGAAACATTATATTTTTTGAAAATAGGAAAGATCTCGTCAACAATTTCGCTAAAGATAATTTTGCACTGTTTATTCATATATCGATCAACAATGCGTTTTTTTCTTTCAGTATCTTCAGGATTTTTTACTTCAAGATAAATATTTATTCCATCAGACGAAATAGAGTCTTTTTTAGCTTGAGATACTTGAAGTCTTAACGATCTTCCCTGTATATAAAATGTTTCTCCGCTTACATATTTTTTGGGTTGAGGCTTATATTCTGCTAATTCATTAAATCTTTTAATTGCATTTGTAATAAACGAGGATTTACTGCGGACAAAACTATCTATTTCTTCAATCGGAACAAGATCATCGGCAGAAACATATACGCTTCCATCGTTTCTTATTCTTAGGTTGAGGTTTTTGACGGATTTACGCTCAAGCTGATAATGAATCGTCTGATCGTCTATAACCAGTTGTCTGCTTATTAAGTTACTCATATCATCAGAACCTCCGCAGGGCAACTGTCTTGACATTTTCGATTATTTTATCAACGATTTCAAAGGGAACAACAATCCCTTTTTCTTTTTCATATTCATAAAATAGATCGTCAATATCCTGAGAGATACGGTCATGTATTGTTTTGTTTGAAGACCAGTCCACCTGACTGTGTCCGGCAATGATGGCTGTAATCCTTTCAGCTATTTCGGCTATAAAATCAGATGTTCCTATATCAATATCAGAATCGCTGAAAATGGCATTCAATACTCCATAAAAGGCTTGTGCATGAACATTATTCTTTATGCGTTCCGGATAGCTCACACTACTTTTTCCTGTCTGATAGTCTTTGAGTATTTCCTGCATTTTTTCATAGTATTGTGCTTCTGAAATAACCTGATTTTTATAAAGCTCGAGGACTTCTTTGATGCGTTTGGAAAAGCTATCATAGTAGGCAGGATTTTCATCTCGTTTTTCACTCAGGCTTTTTGCCATTCTGCTTTGAATGGCATCAGCTTTTGAACGCATAGTTCCGAGTTCTTTCAGTTCCTGCTCAAAAGCATCTCTGTTAAGTATATCAATAGGATTGGTTATTTGCTTAAGTCCGGCAACAGATAAGTGTGTATCAAGCAAATTTTGCATTAACGGTTCATATTCCTTGAAATCTATTGCATCACCGTATCTGATTTTTATACTTCGGCGTGCTTTTGAAAAGAAAACAAATGTTTCCTGATACTTCTTTATTTCATCTTTTGGTAAAGCATTATAGACCTTTTCGGAATTAAGAACAATATTCAGTGAACGTCCGAATGAACAGAGAAGCTGATAAAACTTTTCCCTGATAGTGTTTTCGGCAAGAAATACTTCAACAGCCTCTGAGTCGGTAATATCAGAAATACCATTAAACAACCCTATCAACTGTGAGAAATTATTTCTTATTTCGCCTACTGCCGACATTACATCAACGACCGCTCCTTTCAGATCACCGCTGTCAAACTTTTCAAGACCTGCTCCGCTGTACATATCCATAGCGGTATCTAATTCTTCTATCAGTCCACGATAATCAACGATCAATCCGTAGTCTTTGCCCTCGCACAAACGGTTTGTACGAGCGATAGCCTGAAGCAGTGCGTGTTCTTTAAGCTCTTTGTCGATATACAATACCTGACAGATAGGTGCGTCAAAACCGGTAAGTAATTTACTGCAAACGATCAGAATATCAATCTCACCGTCACAGAATTTATTTTTTATGGTTTCTTCGTATTGATCTGCATCTCCGTATAACCTTATCATTTTATTCCAGTAAGCAACAACTAAATCATCTGTTTCTTCGTCTATGTCGTCGAAGCCCTCACGCATATCAGGGGAAGATATGACAACAGCACTGGTAATATCTCCGAATGCTTCAAAGCAATTCTGATATCTTATAGCATCACGCTTATAATTGGTAGCAAGCATCGCTTTGAAACCTGTGCTTTTGAAACCCTTAATAAAATGCTCGTTTATGTCGAGTGCAATTCTTTTTATGCGTGCATCAGTTGAAGTCAGCCGGCGTATGCTGCTCCACTTTTTTCTCAGATCTTCCTGTTGAGCTTCTGTTAATTTCTTTGTGGTCTGATTGAACCATAAGTCAATGTTTTCTTCATCGACCTTCTGATCGACAAAACGACCTTCATAGATCAGAGGGACAATTGCTTTATCATCTACGCCGTCTTTGATCGTGTATTTATGAATCAACTTACCGAATTTCACCATCGTGTTCTTTTCGCTTTTCATCAGAGGTGTTCCGGTAAATCCTATATAGCAGGCATTGGGAAATACATTACGCATTTTTGTTGCCATCAGACCATAGTTGGAACGGTGGCTTTCATCTACAAGAACGAAAACATCCTTTGACATGACTTTTGTATTCTGTTTTTCTGCTGCATTGAATTTGTTGATAATACTGGTAATGATATCCGCTTTGGAATCATTCACAAGCTCCACAAGATGACGACCGCTTGTTGCACGAGCCGGATTCAATCTCGTGTGTGCAAAGGTATTTGCGATTTGTTTATCCAGTTCTTTTCTATCGGTAACGATTACCACACGGGGATGACAGTAAGCCATTTCCATGAGCAGATATTTCGCAAACATAACCATAGTCAGACTTTTTCCGCTTCCCTGAGTATGCCATATCACACCGCTTTGTCTGTTGCCGTTTTCGTCGTTTGTATTTATCGTTCTGATAATTTCTTTTATTGCAAAATACTGCTGATAACGGCATATCTTTTTTATATTGCCGTCAAACAGAACAAAATATCTGATAAGCTCTTTTACACGGCTGAAACTGAACAAAGAAATAATATTGCTGTCCTGCACTGTGGGCAGACGGTCGGAAATAAGCCTTTCCTGCTCGGAGTTCAACCACTTTGTATCTTCTTCTTTCCATACATTCCAGAATTTTTTTGCAGTTGCCGTTGTAGCGTATTTTACTTCATTCTTATTTGTTGCCATAACGATCTGGGCAAATTTATAAAGCTGTGGGATATATTCATTTTTCTGATTGCGTATCGTCTGTTCAACAGCCTGTTCCACTGAAATATCCGGCTTTTTACATTCTATCACAGCAAAGGGAATGCCATTGATAAAGAGAACGATATCCGGACGTGCGTTGTGTTGTTTATCCTGACTATCCACAGCAAATTCTTCTGTGACATGAAAAACATTTTTGCTGAAATCATCCCAGTCAATGTATCTGAGATTAAAGCTCAGGAGCTTGCCCTCACCGACTGTTTCCGGATAGCTTTTTCCGAGCAGGAGTGCATCATATATTTTTTCGCTTGTCCGTACAAGACCATCAATCAATGGTTCATCAAGGTCTTCTATGGCACGTTCTATATTTGCTGATGAAAACTCATTTTCCGTTCCGGCATAAGTATATCGGTTCAGCTTTCGCAGTTGTCCACGGAGTACATCTTTCAGCAGAACATGATACTCGTCGCCACGCTGTTTCAGACAGTTTTCGGGAGAAATATAGATATATTCCATAGCTTTCAGCAGTTCGATGGCAGGCTGTTGGCTTATATTTTTTTCGGAGTACGCATTTTTATCCATAGTTGAGCTCTCCTTTCTAAATAGTTTTAGCAAATGTAATTATCAAAACGAAGTATTATTTTTATTGCTAAATTGCAATTTTTATACCATTTGAGAATTCATTCCAATTTCTTTTTAGCAAATCTTGATTGTTGGCAATCCATTTGATTGCTTTTTTTAATTGAGATGGATTGATTTTTCCACTTGTCGCAAGAACCTTTTGTGTTTCAATTTCAATAGACAATGAAGCTGATGAAGTTTCCAAATGAACATGTGGTAGATTATGTCCAGCTTGTTCATTTGAACGAATTGTTAATTTCATTCCATCAATTCTCTTTACTTCAACAAATTCAGTAGGAATAGAAAAATCTAATACGAAATTTTTAATTATATCATAGTCTTGTTGTGTCATTTTTTTACCCTCACTATCCCCGTCAGCAAAAGCTGTTGCAGGGCATTTTTCTTTTTCTTTTCTTCTTCACACTTACGCTGATGAAGGGTGATAAGATCATCAAGACGAGCGAAGAAAGAACCGATTTTCTGTTGCTCCGCATTTGACGGCAATAATACCTCCAAATTATTCAGTACTTCTTGACTGATATTTTTGTTAGCACTGTTAGTCGCTTTTGCCATAATTTGATCTCGAACAGACTTTATTCCGAAAACAAAACGTTTGAAATCATCGTCCATATTTGAGTCATCTCTAAAGCGGATTATAAAACCTGAATATGTCGTATTTTCAAGGCTTTTCGGCACTAATGCCGCTTCTCCCACTCCTTCAAGTTTTACTGATGATCTGACAAAAAGAATATCCCCTTGCAGTAAATTATACTCTCTAAGTTGAGTGTCAGTAGCCTCAGCTAAACCGAGGTTATCTGTATCAATTACGTTTCGTCCAAAGATGTTTTGGAGATTAACAAAGGGATAACCTTTGTCCATAGCATCTTTTGAGAAGTTCATTCCGTTCTTAAAAGTTCCTAAGTCACCCAACTTACGCTGTTCCCAAGCGTCAGTAAAACCTTTGAAACGTATTTCGGGATATTCTTCTCCGTCTTTTGGAAACATTTTTTGAAGATAATACTTTTTCGTACGCTTTAGCTCTTCTGTTTTTCTTTCGCACAATTCTATTATTCTGTCTTGTGCTGAGAGAATATCGGCTATTTTTTTCTGTTCCTCTAACGGCGGTACAATAATTTTTGTATAGAAAAAATCTTCAACAGAAATGTTAAGCAAACCGTGATTTCTTGCACCTTCCTGAGCGATTGCCTGAATTTCTGAATTTAGTTTTCCGCCCTCAAAATAATGCTGATAAAATTCGGGACAGGGATTATGATTATTTGCGGAAAAACAAATATAAAGCGGAGATACTATCCCTTTGTCATACAGCGACAGTCTTTTTATTGCTCCAAACGGATAACCGCTTGAATAACTTTTGTTATAGGCAAATTCGCCGTTATGTAAAAGATAATAATTCGATTTATCTTCACTTGCAATTTCCTTTTTGAAAAATTCTTCTTGATTTATCAAGCCGTATTGTGCAGAAATGGTCATAACATTGGTATTGTTTTCTGAGTTTTTGCGTGTTAGTCTGTCAAATCTGCTTTTTAATGGCATAACTTCCCATTCCTGCGGAATAATGCCGAGTTTTGTTTTTTTATATCCTTGCGGAATTTCGCCGGCTCGTATTTGGGCGAGGCGGGTTTTTATTTCTGGTTTCATAAAATCAACTCAATTTCTATATAATATAAATGATTGTCAACTATTTAATGCAATAACTGAATTTGCCAACCGTTTTTCTCCACCGACTAGAGTTGTATAAAAACGTTGCTCTATACCAAATAATAACATTTTCATTTCGTCTTCTGTTCCTATTTTGAACATCTCTTTATCTGTTTTCAATTCAGGACAATAATCGCCTATGTAATCAAATATTCTATTTTTATCAGCTTCGTCCATTTCATCTAATGTTTTTTTAGCTAATGCGATCCTTTTTCTGTTAGCAGTCTTAACGCTTGCGGTACAATAATCTCCTTGCAATGATATAAAGTCACTATCTAGGAATGAATCTACTTCTTCATCAGTAGCTTCCCTATACAACTGGTCGATTCCTTTGAAGATGCTTGTTATTGACTGGAGCTTTCTGAAATATAGTCGATTTTCCGCAGGAACGAAAATTGCATCCGGCAAATCGTTAATCACAACTTCTTGGCGGTTGTTATTATACACGAAGTTTTCTCCTAAACGAAATATAGACTTTTTGCTAACAAGCCGTGCCTTGGAGATGTTTTGAAAAAATAAATCATTGTCGGAATACACAAACAGATAATCTATATTATCAAAATCGTTCTTGCCAAGCGAATCGAAATCTACAGACTCAAAATCATGATTGAATAAATCTATCGCAAAGGGTTGATCTTTTGCGTTTTCAACAAAGAACCATTCCCCTTCATCTAAAATTGCACCGGCAGTATATTGAGAGGAGGAAACTATAATATTTTGTCTGCTGCCAAATATTTCTTCGTTTGTGGATAGCATTTTTCTGTATTTGTTTTTTCTGCTGTTACGAATTTTTGCATTTACAATGCTCATTGTTTTACCCTCTTTCAATGAATGTAGTGTCGTTTATCCTTTTTAGTTTATCAAAGGAAAAATTGCTTTTGTTTTTCAGTACTTTACCACGGGCAATTACAAAAACTCTTGAGCCTTCCGGAGTTAGAACGTGATAATAATGGTAACCAAATAACAAGAAAATTGGATTAAAGTATTGTGTCTGAGACAAATAAGTGAAAATAAAAATGATAGCATATACAAAAACCATTGTTTCAAATTTGTCTATACTTACTGCTAAAAAGAAATATCCTAAATAAACAGGCAAGAACTCATTGTCTGCAAGTGAAAACTCTGTGCACGCAGTCAATTTGTCATCACCGGAAAATCTAAACAGATACAATGACAGCAAAGATAGTAAAACAGGAAAAAACAAATATATAATTCCGCAAATCCATATAGGAATTCCGAAAAATGTACACTGTTTGTTGATGGCGTATATTATAACAAACCAAGATGTTGCGTTCACGCTTAGGAGGATTCTAAATAAATAATTCAAAGTCCCAACTCCTCCAAATATTTTGCCATTTTTGCCTGCACCTCGGCGAGCTCTGCCTCGATGTCGGCGATATTTTGTTTTACCTCGTCGATGTCGATTAGCTCTTCTTCCTCAAAGGTATTGACATAACGGGGAATATTCAGATTATAGTTGTTGTTTTCGATTTCATCACGGGATGCTAAGTAGCTATATCTGTCAACTGTCTCACGAGCTTCGCATGTATCAACAATACGCTTGATATCCTCATCACGCAGAATATTCTGATTTTTGCCCTTTTGGAAGTTGCCGTCACCGGAAGCGTCTATAAACAGAACATCCGTTCTTGTACGACCTTTTTTGAATACCAATATGCAGGCAGGGATACCTGTACCATAAAACAGATTAGCCGGCAAACCGATAACTGCATCAAGTAAATTGAGTTCAATAAGCTTCTGACGAATCTTTCCTTCGCTTGCTCCCCTGAACAGTACACCATGAGGAAGGACAACCGCCATGCGTCCATCTCTTGCATCAAGGCAGTGCAGCATATGGAGAACAAAGGCATAGTCACCCTTTGATGACGGCGGTACACCTAATTCAAAGCGTTTCCAGACATCAAGAGAAGCTGACATTTTTTCTTTCTTGTTTTTTTTGTCAGTAGAAACATTGGATAAAAAGCCGCTGTCCCATTTATCAAAGCTGAACGGGGGATTTGCCACAACAACCTGAAATGTCATCATGTTGTCATTTTCGATATTCTGCGGATTAGCTAATGTATCTCCCTGCCATATACGGGCATCGTCAACACCGTGCAGAAACATATTCATGGTACAAAGTGCCCATGTCTGAGCATTCAGCTCCTGACCGTAAACAGCAACTTTTCCGCTTGGGACTTTTTTGTAAGCTTTCAGGAGCAGACCGCCGCTTCCGCAGGTCGGATCATATATTCTGTCGTTTTCTCTCGGCTTTACAAGAGTGGCAACTAACTCCGAAACCTGACTCGGGGTAAAAAATTCTCCGCCTTTCTTTCCTGCGAAAGACGCAAAATTTGCTATCATGTATTCGTATGCGTCCCCGATAATGTCGGAAGAATCAAGCTGGCTTGGTCTTAAATCAAGCTCGGCAAAGTCTTCCAGCAGGTTACGCAAGGTTGCATTTTTATCCTTGACATTGCCAAAATCTACCTGTGAATTGAAATCTATCGCACGAAATACATTTTGTAATTTACTGCTGTTTTCGCTTTCGATTTTTGACAGTGCTACGTTGATTTTCTGACCGATTTCATTATTGTTCCTGTTTTCATAGAGGTAATCAAATGCCGATTCATCGCTGATAACGAATCTTTCACGGTTCATAGCACGCTCTACACGACGAAGATCACCGTTATACTGCTCCATATATTTTGCTTTTTTCTCTTTGGTGACATCACTCAGATACTTAACGAACAGAATAGAAAGTATGTAGTCTTTGTATCGTGAACTGTCAATTTTTCCTCTGAAACTGTCACAAGCCTTCCAGAGTACACGCTCAATATCATTTCTTGTTGTCATTCATATTCTCTCCTTTTATTTCTTTGTACTTATTTTGCAATATCAGGCTATAATAACGCTCTTTTTCTTTTGCTAACTCCATAAGCAGCCTGCTTTCTTTTTTTGCCAGAGTGTTTACTGCGGCTATTTTTCGCTGTTCGGAAATCGGTATCAGGTCAATGTCGTATTCAGCAAAAAACATAGCTTTTACTGCACCCAGCATATTGCTGCTTGAACTTTCAAACATTTCATGTTTTACCTTTGCAGTATTAAGAAGCCAATACAGATATTCCGGAAGCAAAGCTTTATTATCAGTTCTGATTATAACAAAATTAGAAGAAACTACAATTCCTTCAGAAGCTTTGTCAATATATACAGCCGTGTAGGGAGTACTCAGACGAATTACAATGTCTCCTTCCTGAGTCAGATATTCTTTTGCAAGTTCTTCTTTTGCATCAAAAACATCCGTCTTATCAAGATCGATATATCCGTCAGGGTTTATCGAACGCAGAGTAAGCAACGGATATTTAGTTCCTTCACGAGCAAGTTTTCTGGATAATACAAGTCCGCTTCGGACAGAAGCTATTTCGTTTAATTTCACTTCATCACCTCCAATGTCATGAGCAATAAATAACAAGATGTATGTTAAATTATAAGCCTCTACGGCTTCTACTACTATTATAGTGCAAGAAAGGTTATTTGTCAATATATTTTTTGTAATGGGTAATAAATAACATAGTTTCTGTATCAACGCATTAACACCGTCACCAAAATCATCAGGACTCCCGACATTTACCGCCGGAAGCCCTGAACTTTTTGAACGTGTTCTCTTTTGGTCGTAAATTGGTCGTAAATTTGTACTCTTGCAGTCCGAAAACCCTGATTTTATGCGGCTTTATTTGTCCAAACTTTTCATTGTCGGGAAAAGCAGAACGTCACGGATGGCAGGGGAATCTGTCAGAAGCATACACATACGATCAATTCCAAAGCCGATGCCGCCTGTGGGTGGCATACCGATCTCAAGCGCATTGAGGAAATCTTCATCTGTGCGGTTTGCTTCTTCATCGCCCTGTGCAAGAAGCTCTTCCTGTGCCTTGAAGCGTTCACGCTGATCG
>CACWVH010000069.1 GCA_902764235.1 uncultured Ruminococcus sp. | reverse complement strand
GGACGGCGGCAGGCGTGCTGCGCACGCCTGCCGCCTATCTGAAATGAAAACCCGGAAGGTTTAAAAAAACGATTTAATTCAATTTCACGGATTCAGGTTGAAATTAATTGCCATTGTTTACATCTCCTTGGTTTTCAGAATTCTTTCAGCTGATCGTAAAATACTGAACAGCTTTATATTATAAACTCAAACTTCCCACTTGATATTATACTGTCGAAATAGTTGGCTTATTATCAGGCGAAAAGAAAACAACCAAAGTTGTTGAAAGTACGATTAATACCTGGATTGAACAGTAAAATGGTATGGGAAGTTTATGTTATAAAACGGATACGAAAGAGAATTTCCGTATCCGTTTTGTCTCATCCTGGTGATTACGACCTTATACAACAGTTATCTTGCAGGATTTTTCCTTGCCGTTATAGGTACTTACTGTTACATAGGCAATGCCATTTTTGAGCCTTTAAAGTAAATGCTGTTGCCCTGCCGTCCGGCGCGTTAGTGTAAAATATTTCTGGGACTTTTAAACCACAAATAATGTAAGCAGTTTAGGCTCAAAAAGTCTGGCAGTTCACGGGAAAAACTTTATCAGGCTGACTAAGCCGTGAATCAAGGGTCCAGCACCCCAAGGACACTTCCTCCGGGCGCGTCACGCTGGCGGCGCCTGGAAGGTTGACTTTTGTAGTGGGGAGGTGGTATAATTTTAAAAAATGAGGATGTGCGCTGGATGGTATGCGACATATAATTGTGAGAAAAGGAGGCGGTGTCTTTTGACATTTCAATTAGGCGATGTGCTGAACATAAACGATAAAGAGTACAGGATCATCGGTAAGATAACCTACTGCAATTCCGTTGACGGTGCAATGTGGGATGAGTACAGGATGCTTTCTGTGCAGGGAAATAATGAAGTCTGGCTCAGCATTGATGATGTCTACCATGAATATTCAATTTCCTTTGTTGTGCACAGCATAAACCCGGTTGGCTATCATCAGGTCGATACGGGAACGGAAAAGGTAATGTCTGCGTCGGGCAATGTGGATGTTGACCCGGGAGAAACGGCGCTTTTCAAGGAATATGAGGATGCTTCTGAGGATAATATCATTTCTGAGGAAATATGGTCTGACGGTTCGGAATACAGTCAGGGATATTATATACAGCCCGATCAGATACTTTTTGAACGCAGCGAGCCGTTCAAAAGTACAAAAAGTGGAAATTCCGGCTGTGCAGTTGTAATTTTACTGATATTTATTATCGTCATCTGTCTTGCTACATTGTTGCCGATTCTGCTTCCATGGATAGGGGATACTTTTTTCAGCAAGTCAATAACGGCTTATCTTGAGGAGGACAGCAAATATACATATTCCACCTCCATAACCGGAAAGGAACAGCAGAAGGCTGATGTTTATAAGGCTCAGTCAGGTCAGACGGTCGATACTGTTTCAAAGGATATTCTCAAGGGTATCAGCGGAAAAACAGATTCTGTTCAGGAGGATACTGAGAACGAAGGCGAAAGCGTTGCAATTCTCACGGATAATGAATATTGTCTTGTTTATCTTGAGGATGAGACTAATGATGTGCTTGTGCAGATATCAGACAGAAAATATGCATATACCAGCGATAATGATGTCTATCACGGAACGGTTCATTCAAGACGCTATTACCGCAGATTTTATTATTCAAGAGGATACAGCTCCGATTCCAGCAGATACAGCGGTTATACCTCGCCGTACAGCAGCTATTCGGATAGTACGATCAGCTATAATTCCTCAAATACATACAACAGCTATTCATCAAGTATCCGTCAGTCAAGCATTTTCTCAAGAAGCTCCTCCGGCGGCGGTCTGAGCAGCGGTAAGTAATCCGGATGGTCTCCGGGTCGTAATACAAGGCGATCCTGATTTTCCTGTCAGCCGCAAAATTGTAAACTATCGCTTTATAAAATCGCATAAAATTAAGGGCTTTTTGGTTTTTACAATCAGCAAAAAATATCAGTAGCTGATTGTAAATTGGAGATTTTTTTAATTTTACAATCAGCTAAAAAAATCGGCAAAAAACACTGCCCCTCTAAGATATAAGTAGTCATTTTCTGCGCCGTCGGCGGAGAAAATGACGGATGGCAGTGGAGAAAAATTGTAAATTACAAAGCTGATTATCCGCATAAACAGAAATTTTTCTGACTTTTACAATCAGCTAAAAAAAATATCAGATAAAGGAGAATTATTATGATAACATGGTCAAACTTACTCTGGGATCTTCTGGATGTTTCGATATATTCCTGCCTCGGCATAGTACTTATGCTTCTCGGTAATTTTCTTATCGATCTCATTATCCCGTGCTCGTTCCCTGAGGAGATAAAAAAGGGAAATAAATCCATCGGCTTTGTATCTGCCGGTATCAATGTGGGTGTAGGTCTTCTGCTCAGGGCAGCGATATCCTCTCCCGGCTCAGCATCATCAGTTCAGGAATCATTTTTCAGCGGACTGATAAGCAGCCTTATCTATTTTGCTGTCGGTATCATATTCTTTATGCTCGGCTATATAGTGGTAAAGATACTGAACAAGCAGTACAATATCAATGATGAGGTAGGAAACGGCAATACTGCTGCCGGAATCATGGTTGCAGGTATATTTATCGGTCTTGCTATCGTTATCAGCGGAGTGATAATGTAATGAAATCACCCATAAAAGAATACAGACTTCTTATGCTGACAACACTGCTGATATCAGGCTGTTCAATGGTCTATGAGCTTATCATCAGTGCTGTCAGCTCATACCTTACAGGCAACTCTACTCTTCAGTATTCCATAACCATCGGACTTTATATGTCTGCTCTCGGTATAGGCTCTTTTCTGTCAAAATTTGTCAAAAGGAATCTGTGGGGTTGGTTTGCGAGAGTAGAGATACTTATCGGCATTATCGGCGGAAGCTGTTCGCTGATCCTTTTTCTTGCATATCTTCACCTGAGTGCGTATGTTGTGGTAATGTATGCAGAGATACTTGCTATCGGAACTCTCGCAGGTCTGGAGATTCCGCTGCTTACAAGAATTATCGAGGAGGACAGAAAGGAACTCAGAGTCACTCTTTCCTCCATCTTTTCATTTGACTATATCGGCGGTCTTATCGGCTCGATAGCCTTTCCTATGCTGCTTCTGCCGCATCTGGGATATTTTGCGACCTGTTTTCTTTCGGGTCTGCTCAATCTTACAGCGGCGGCCCTTATTATTTTCAAATACAGCAAAAAGCTGTCAAGACCTCATTTATACAAGCTGCTTGTGCTTATACTTGTGGTAATGATGGCTGTCGGGATGGTTTTTTCTGAAAATATCGGAAACCTTATTGAAGGCGGTCTTTACCGTGACAGGGTAATTCTTTCAAAGCAGACGGAATATCAGAAAATCGTAGTAACTAAGCACAAGGATGATTTAAGGCTTTATATTGACGGAAACTGTCAGTTTTCAACGGTCGATGAATATCGTTACCATGAAGCTCTTGTACATCTTCCGATGTGCTATGCGGAAAAGAGGGAGAAGGTGCTCGTTCTCGGCGGCGGAGACGGTATGGCTGCAAGAGAGATACTGAAATATCCTGAAGCGCATATAACGCTTATAGATCTTGACAAGGCTATGACCGATCTTTGCAGCACAGATCCGCAGATTACGGCTGTAAACGGCGGTTCGCTCACGGACAAAAGGGTACAGATAAAGAATATGGACGCATATCAGTTTATCGAGCAGAGTGAAGAGCAGTTTGATGTTATTATAATTGACCTGCCCGACCCGAATAATGAATCTCTCAACAAGCTCTATACCAATGTTTTCTATCGTATGTGTGCGTCCCATCTGACAAAGGGCGGAGTGATGAATGTCCAGTCAACAAGTCCGTATTTTGCAAGAAAAGCATACTGGTGCATTGACAAGACAATGGAAAGCGAGGGGCTTCAGGTAAATTCCTTCCATCTGCAGGTACCTGCCTTCGGCGACTGGGGTTTTCATATTGCTGCACCTCAGACACTCAGAAAGCTTCATGCTCTGCCGGATGATACAAAATTTATTTCCGAGGATAATCTGTCAGCGCTTTTTATCTTCGGCAAGGACGAGGAGCGGCTTGACACTGAGATCAACCAGCTCACAAAGCCTGTTCTTATCGAGTATTACAACGAAGCAGTCCGTGAATGGGAATGATATGTGAGGTTCAGAACTGGTACGGCTGCTTTTCAGTGTATTTCATACTAATATTCAATTAAATGTAAATGTAAATAAAGTTTCGCAGGGGCCTTTGGTCAGGGGTTCGGGGGCTGAAAGCCACCGAGCTATTGACCAAAGGCTTTCGTTATCAGGCAGGCTGAAATGAAGGCGGTGAGGTCGGCTGTCAGTGCAGCAGGTATCGTGTTGCGGGTTTTCTTTATACCGGCTGCACCGTAATAAACAGCGATGGCGTAAAAGGTGGTCTCAGAAGAGCCTGCCATTACAGATGCGGTTTTGCCGATCAGACTGTCAGGGCCGTATTTTGTGAGTATATCGCTGAGAACAGCTGTTCCGCCGCTGCCGGAAACAGGGCGTATAAGCCCCAGCGGAAGTACCTCCGGAGGTATCCCTGCTGCGGTGCATACAGGTGAGAGCAGATCTGATACGATATCGAAAAACCCCGAGGCTGATAGCATGGTCACTCCTATGATAAGTCCTATAAGCGATGGTGCCACCGAGATCAGCGAGCGTATGCCGTCTGCTGCTCCTTCCTTGAAGCATTCAAAGATATCTACCTGTTTTATCGCTCCGATCGTCACGACCGCTGCAATAACAAACGGTACGGTATAGATACCGATTTTATCCATTTTCCTTTCCCCCTTCTATTGTCAGCCATCGCAGTGCCGCCTGAATAAAATAAAACCCGGAGGATTTATCAAGAATCTTTCCGACAATTTCACCGATTCAGGGTAAGTTTAGTATGTTTTACGCTGTCTGAGGATGAGGGCAGCTGCAATTCCGGCGGCAAGAGCGACACCGGAGCTGAGCCAGACAAGGGGCAGTATGCTGTAAGGCTCTGTGCTTCCGGCGGCACTGCGCAGAGCGGCTGTTGTTACAGGAATGAGCTGTACGGAGGCAGTGTTTATTACAACGAACATTACCATTGAATCGTTCGGTCTGTCAATAAGCCGGTTGCTTTGCTGCATTTTTTTCATTGCAAGTATCCCGAGAGGGGTTGCAGCATTGCCAAGACCAAGAATGTTTGCGGTGATATTTGCACTTACGGCACGAAGCTCCTCGCTGTCCTTGCTGTAATCGGGCATCAGCAGACGCAGAAACGGTGACATCAGCCTTGCTATAACCGCAGATATACCGCTTTTGTCTGCAATATTCATTATCCCTGACCACAGACACATTACACCTGCCATTGATATAAGAAGGTTTACAGCTTTTTCCGCACCGCTGCCGGCTGCAAGAGAAAATTCCTCCATTCTTCCGGTCAGCAGAGAGCACACAAAGCCTCCTGCTATCATTGCAAGCCATATATAATTCAGCATCTCTGCCCTCCGTTTCATATCAGCTTTTTCAGAAAATCATTATAGTGAGCATTTGTCTCTAACATTTATGTTACTTTTGATTTATTAATAATCCTAATGTACTAATAATATAAATCTCCAAAAAAGTGATTGGTGTACATTTTATTGTACAATTGTATCTTTTTCCTTACCTTACAAAATCAGACAAAATCTGCCAAAAACTACATAAATAGCCATTTTCGATATATAAAAAGGAGAATATTTTACAAAATAATTATGACAATAGGAGAATTTTACAAGTATTTACATTTTTTTCACGTTTCTCTATTGACAAAGTAAGTGTTTACATAGTAATATGAAAATACAGCAAGTTGTATTATAGTACTTGTGAACTAAAATAAGGGAGGTTTTACTTATGAGAGCTATCGGATGTGTTAGACAGATTGACAAGCTCGGAAGACTGGTGCTTCCTTCAGACATCAGAAAATCACTCAACATTGTAAACGGCGTTGATTCAGTGGAATTCTTTGTGGATGATGATGCTGTAATCATAAAAAAGTATCGTCCTGCGTGTATTTTCTGTGGTTCAGCTGATGATATTTTCAGCTACAAGAATAACAATATCTGCAAATCATGTCTTGATGAATTGAGAAACGGCAAATAATCCGGTTATCAATCTGTATTGAGAACAATTCACACGCACGAATAAGACAGTCGCATGACTGAACGCAAAACTATCAATTGAGAAGAACGGGGGATAAGCTTCGGCTTGTCCCCTGACCTTTTTGGGAGAGATAATATGAAATTAAGGGAATTGCTCAGCGGCAATAAAGCTGTACTGACAGACGGTGCTGTCGGTACGTATTATGAGAGTCTTACAGGAAAGGACACAGCAGGCTGTGAGCTTGCAAATATTACCGAGCCTGAGGTGATAGAAAAAATACACCGGGAATATATCGAAGCAGGAGCAAGAATAATCAGAACGAATACCTTCTGTGCGAATGATTCGCTTAAAAAGGACAGGGAGACCCTTGCACGGATCATTACAGACGGCTGGAGCTGTGCTGAGAGAGCGTCAGAGGGCAGGGCGGTTATATGTGCAGATATCAGCGCATTATACGAAACTCCCGACAATCAGGGAAAAACAGAGGAGCAGTACCGCTTCCTTGCGGACTGTTTTCTGAGGGCAGGAGCACAAACCTTTATTTTTGAGACTTTGTCGGAGCTTGATGCGGTAATGCCGGCTATTGACTATATTCTTGAAAAGAAGCCGGATGCTGAGATCATTGTTTCCTTTACTCTGCTGCCTGACGGCTGTACAAGATCGGGTGTGTCATCACAGACCCTGATGCGTCAGATAAAGAGCAATGAGGACAAGCTGTGTGCAGTGGGGCTGAACTGCGGTATCGGAGCAGTACAGCTTTATCCGGCAGCTGTACCCTTTTTAACATATATTCGTGAAAACACAGCTTTATTCACGATGGTAATGCCAAATGCCGGATATCCGGCGCTTATCGGCGGAAGAACGGTCTACGGCAGTATGCCTTCTTATTTTGCAAGGGAGACAGCAGCATTCCTTTCTCTCGGAGTAAATGCTGTCGGGGGATGCTGCGGTACCTCGCCTGAATACATAAGACAGCTCGGTGAATACGTTTCAGGCAGAAAAAAGGTGGAATTCAAAAAAATAGTACCTGCGCCAAGGGTCAGAAGGACAGAAAACACGGGTAAGCGTTTCTGTGACAAACCTTTTATCATTGCAGCGGAGCTTGATCCGCCGAACAATGCCGATCTGACAAAGATTATTTCTGCGGCAGGGGAACTGAGGGACAGCGGAGTAGATGTTATTACTGTATCCGATTCGCCGCTGGGTCATGCAAAGGCAGACCCGGTGATCTGCTCGGCACGTATCAAGAGGGAAACGGGGATAGATGTAATGCCCCACATCTGCTGTCGTGACAGAAATATCAATGCTATACGTTCGCTTCTGATGGGCGCTCACAGTGAGGGGATAAGAGCGGTCCTTGCAGTGACCGGCGACCGTATTGCGGAAACGGACAGAGGTATTGTAAAGCCTGTGTTCAATATGGATTCCACAAAGCTTATGTCGCTGATAAGAGAGCTGAACAATTCTGTTTTTTCAGGTGATGAAATGCAGATCGGCGGAGCTTTTGATCCGGGAGCGTCAGGGATTGATTCGGCGCTGAAAAGGCTTGACAAAAAGATAAGCAGCGGAGCATCCTTTGTGCTCACACAGCCTGTTTTTACGGACAGAGCGATTGAAAATATCAGGCTTGCAAAGCAGAAAAATATACGTATACTTGCAGGGATCATGCCTATGGTCAGTCTCAGAAATGCGCTGTTCATGCAGAATGAGGTGCCGGGAATGACTATACCGGACGAGCTTGTCAGGAAATTCACGGCTGATATGACAAGGGAGCAGGCTCAGCAGACAGGCATTGAGATCGCTGCTCTCACAGCACAGAAGCTGATCCCGTATGTAGACGGATTTTATTTTATCACGCCCTTCAACCGTGCGCAGGTCGTTGCAGGAGTTATTGATATAATAAAGTCTCAGCTTAAATGAAATGGTTCTTTATACGCAACGCATTTTTCCGGTATGGCGTCCGCAGCTTCATTACGCTGATTAAGTGTTTTTGCATGACGCTGTTTTTCTTCGTAAACACTATTTCCGGGGTTTAGAAAAAACTATAATCAGCCGACATGAAAGTTTTTGTCAGTGAAAAGAATGAACTGCGACTTCGGAATTATCGGCTGTTGGGTAAGAGCGCAGCGAACCCACGCGAAATTGGCAGTGCAGGCACTGCGCCTCCGGTTCGGAAGTTCGTAAAATAGCTCCGGGACTTTTAAAGCAGAAATAATGTCAGCAGTTCAGGCTCAAAAGGTCTGGCGGTGCCCGAGAAGAACTATTTCAGGCTGACAAAGCCGTGAATTGCGACACCGGCGGCAGTTGGTGTAAAATAATTCTGGGACTTTTCAGAATTATTGTTTTTGCACACACTTTGGAATATGGCATAATAGAAGAACACAGACCGTGATTCACAAATGTGTGTGTATGAAGAAAGTTTTTAAGGACAGAATTGACAGCGGAGGCACTCCGCCGGCACGCCGGAATTGACTGTATTCTGTGTTTATGTTACAATTAAACAAATACGGAACGATCTGTATTTGTTTATCTTAATAAAATGTATATCGGAGGGTTGGGTCATGGCAAAAAGCGAATATATTATCGAGATGTGTAAACAGCAGTATGAGGAAATGTATGATTTTTATCTGAGTCTTGGTTACAGCGAGAAACAGACGAAAAAGCTTTGCTCGTCATGCTTTGGCGCTGAGATCGTTGTTACTGAAGCAGGCACGGTTTACAGAGCAGACTGGAGCTTCTACAGGAAAAGAAGACCGCATCCGATCAGAGATCCGGGCGGACTTTTCGGAGGTATTTTCAGCAAAGCTAACAGTGCCTCCGGAAACAGAAAGGGTGCAGTATACAGCAGAGAGGTAATGACTGAGGACGCCTTTGCTCCGATGGCTATGATGGGAGCACAGCCGATGCCGGTGGGGATGCCTGCACCGCTGCCGATGGCTAAAATGCCTGAATTCAATACGGCAGAAACTAACGATGTGAATGAAACAGAGGAATACGGTCCGCTTGATAAACCGCAGATGATCTTTTCAGCAAATGTCAACAGTGCTTCATGGTCATATATCAGGGACAGGGTATCACAGTCAAGAAGTATTGACAAAAGCTTTGTCAGGATCGAGGAAATTATTAATTCATATCCCTTTGATCTCAAAAAGCCGAAGAATGATGATCTTTTCAGAATAAGCATCGGTCACGGAAAATGCCCGTGGAATGAGGGCAGCGAGCTTATGATGGTGGGACTCAAGGCTAAAAAATCATCAAAGAAGGTCAGACAGAATCTTGCTTTTCTTGTTGATGTCTCCGGAAGTATGGAAAACGATTGGGTGCTGACGCAGATGTCCCTTGCCGCAATAATGAGCAAGCTTAAAAAGGGAGATCATATTTCTGTCATTGCTTATTCCGACCGTACTGTGACGGTAGCAGAAAAGAAAAAATGCGGAGAGCCTGACGACTGTGTTGAGACTATCCTTTCAATTGACGGTATCGGAGGCTGTACAAACGGCAGCGAGGGTCTTTCCAATGCATACAAATATCTGGCGGATAATTTTGACGAGGATGGCAACAACCGTGTGTTTATCTTTACTGACGGCGATTTCAATTTCGGTATCACCGGAGAGGGCGGTCTTTCAGAGTTCATCCGCAAAAAGAAGGAAACTGGTATTTACCTTTCGATTGTCGGCTTCGGCAGGGATAATTTCAAGGACAATAAGATGGAAGCGCTTGCAAGAAACGGCAATGGTAATTATACCTTTGTCACAAACCCGGAGGATATCAGGGATAATCTGTGGGAGAAGCTTGCTTCAAGTCTTGTGACTGTTGCCAAGGATGTAAAGATATCCGTTGAGCTGAATCCCTATTATGTAAAGAAATACCGTCTGATCGGTTATGATGCAAGAGTACTGACTCAGCAGGAATTCAACGATACTGAAAAGGCTGTTGACGGCATAGGCTCTGAGCATAATGTTGTTGCCCTGATCGAATTCAAAAAGGGCACAGCCGAAAAGACCTATTCCACAAGATATGTAAAGGCTGAAAGCGAGGGCAATAAGGACGAATTCGCTTTCATAGAAATACATTACAAGACGCCCGACGATGTAAACAGCGTTATGACATATACAGTCGGGATCAATGATCTGAATTCTGCAAAAAACAACAATATGCCTGTGATAAGTCTGCTTGCTGCTTTCGGTCTTGTTATCAAGGACAGCCAGTACAAGGGCACCGCCGACAAGGAGCTGCTCAGAAGGCTTCTTGCAGAGGTCGAAAAGGACGAAAGCATCAATACAAGAAAGCCTTACGGTCATTTCGATATAATCAGAAAATATCTTGACTGAGAATGTTTAACAGGTATGGTGATGCGGATTGTAAATTGGCGGATTTTTTCTGTGACCCCGGCGAAGAAATGACGGATGACAGCGGAGAAAAATTGTAAATTACAATGCTGATTATCTGCATAAATAAAAGCTTTTTTGATTTTACAATCAGATTGTAAATTGGCGAGTGTTTTTGCCGCCGCAGGCGGCAAAAACACTGCCCCCCTAAGATATAATTAGTCATTTTCTGCGCCGTCGGCGGAGAAAATGACGGATGGCAGCGGAGAAAAACTGTAAATTAAAGTGCTGATTATCCGCATAAATAAAAGCTTTTTTGATTTTACAATCAGCTAATTAAACAGTCGTATAAAGGAGAACTATTAAATGAAATTACAAAAGAGAATGATAACATTAATGCTTTGTACTGCATTGGCAGTAACGGCAGGTCTTTCCGGCTGTACTATTAAGTTTATACAGCCGCAGGATCAGAGCAGTGTTCAGGAAGCTGGGCAAAGCAGCGTGCAGGAATCAGAGCCTGAACAGAGTCAGCAGTCTGTAATTCAGGAAAGCTCAGAAGCTGTTGAAAGCTCAGCTGTTGAAAAATCAGATGAAAGCAGTGAGACTTCCGGGGAGGAATCAATATCGGCACCTGAAGAAAGCACACAGGAAGAAAGCTCAGTATTTAAAGATAGTTCTGCTGAACAGGAAAGCGAAAGGATCATTGGAGAGTATAACTCTGGAAATATAACTGAAAAAGAAATGTTTGACATGATATACGAATTGGATGATATCAGTGCGGAGGGTCATGTTATAACCGATATTGATAATGACGGAGCTTATGAGCTTGTTACAAGAGGAAATGGCAAGAAGCTTATTAAAATTTATGAGGTGACTGACGGAAAGCTTGAACTCGCTGGTATGGTTGAGGGCGAGGATAAAGCAGATCTCATATATAGCTTTAAGGATATAACATCTGAAGAAGGTATTTCGATGCCGGTTTGTTATTTTTCTACATTAAAGTCAGCGGGGGATTATAAAACAAGTGTAAGAATCCTGAATTATAATGGTCCCGACAGTGAAATGACCGAGGAAGCATCATTTATCGTTGAAGTGTATAATGACGGAAAAATGGATCGGACCAGATATCTTGATGAAAATGGAAACCAAATCGAAGATGATAAGGGAATAATTGCTTTCGCGACATACAGATGGAGAGAATCGTTCAATGACGATTGCTGCAATTTGCTGCCTGAAACAGCAGAGGAACTTATTGTAGAAGAAGAACAAAGCATGGAAGGTATTATTTATATGCATCCTGAAGACGAAAACACTGATAAAAAATACTATCATCAGAAATCGGAAATTTACAATAAGATCCATCTTTTCCCTAAATTATATTACAAGCATGATGATACGAACCCATGGTTGGCATTTGGAACAGCTGTGGATGGTTTGTATGAAGCATGGATAGAGAGACTTGCTAAGGAAGAAATGCTTGCAAAATATAATTACAAATTCGATAGCCCCCTGACAACTGCATTTATGAATAAAAAACCGGAATATAATGCGGATCCCACTGTTAGCTTAGATGATGTACTTGAGTCTATGAGTGAAAATGAGCGCATCAACTACGATAATCTCCACTGATATCATGAAATCAATTTTATAATTATCACCTGAATCCGTGAAACTCATTATTGATTGTTCTGAAAAACCCAGAGATAATGGGCGGCAGGCGTGCTGCGCACGCCTGCCGCCTGGCTGAAATGAAAACCCGGAAGGTTTAAAAAAAGATTTAATTCAATTTCACGGATTCAGGTATCAGTGAGTGGAGAAAGGACTTTCTTTAGAGTATCGTTATCCATCTGATATTATCAAAAAAAGATCTTGCTTTTCGTATTTGTACAGGCATTGGATTTAATCAGTATTCCTTAATCATCGTTTCATTAAAAACAACCCCCGAAGGAGATTTTTCTTCGGGGGTTGTTTGTGTTATATTATGTTTCATCTTTAAGAGAGCGGTAGCCGAGTATGAAGGCTGCAAGCTCAAAGATTATTCCGAACTGGCAGAAGGTGGCTGTTGTGATCTTGCTTTTTGCCATTCCGAAAAAGCCGGCAACGCTTTCATAAAAATCATTGCTTCCGTTCATATAGAATATCGTACCGAGGATTATTATTATCAGTCCGATACCGCCGAAAATCAATGCTGATATCATCAGCGGTCTGTTTTTCATTCGTAACACCTCTTTGCTTATCGGAAGCCGGAGAACCTCCGGCTGTTTCCGGGTTATTGTATATGGATCGTCAGTAAACGATGGCTCCGTATTTTTCGCACAGGGCTTCAAGCTCGCTGCGGTCTATCGCACAGCGGCTGTCTACGATAAGCCTTCCCGTAAAATAACGCAGTGCCGCTTCAAGAGTATTGCTGTCGTTGGTATGAACTGTTACCGGCAGACGTGACATATCTGAATTCACTGCAAGCAGGGAAACGTCATCGCTTGAATTAAGGACAATGCAGATGGAATTGATATTTTCGTCATCCATATCTATCATATCATCGCTCATGCCCCAGTCACATTCTATCGGCTCGCTGAGCTCAATATTATCGGGCAGGAAAAATACCTCGCTCTCCACCGCTGCGGCATAGCTGTCCTTTTCTGTTCCGGGGTCGAATACGCTTTCTAAGGCAAGAAGTCTTTTCGCAGCTTCATCCTGCGGATCGGGAGCTGTGTTCAGAAAAACTGAAGCTCCGCTGTAAGAAAGCCTTTTAAGCTCTGTGTCATCCATACTGCTCAGATCAGCCACAGCAATAAGCGGTATCTCCGCATGGGGCAGAGCTTGCTCAAGAAGCACGGGAAGCTCTGATGCGCCGTCTGTGCTGTAAATTCCGAAGGCAGCCGCTCCCAGAGACTGAAGCGTTATGAGAGCGGAAATATAGTCTGTTTCGTTTTCGCTTTTGCCGTCCTCATCAGCGTTCATGGTGACAAATACAGGTATCTCAGCCTGTTCACCTGCGATAACTGCGGCTCTCATCTGCCACAGCCTGCTGCAGCCGTGCATAAGAATTACATCAGTGCCGAGATCACGCAGGATCGTCATTTTCTCAAGATAATCGAATACAGCGGCTTCAAAGGCTCCACAGTCATATTCAACTGTGCAGTCCTCACTGCCCAGAACAGCGGCAATGCAGTTGCCCTCCGGGGCGTCGCTTTTTGCGGCTGATACCGCTGCTGAATATCTCTGTGCAAGCTCGTCATCATCATCTGTTTCCTCAAGTGAGATATGATTGATATGCTTTGTATCTGCAACGATCATATTGCAGCAGCTGACCCGGGCGGCAGGCTCGGTATTATCCGTATCTCCTTCTGTCAGACAGGCTGCAAGGGGAAGGCTGAAATTCATTTTCATAGCGTACTCCTTTGTCATTTGGCTGAACTGTCGGTCATTACATTGATTCAGGTGCTGTAATTTTGAACATGGTAAGGATATTTGCAATTACCGTTCTTGCTGCAAGACAGAGTGCAAGACGTGCCTGCATGAGGGATTCGTCCTCGCTCTTTACCTTGCAGGCATTATAGAATTTATGGAACAGCGCTGCTGTGTCATATACATATCTTGTGATCCTTGAGGGGTCATAATCCTTTGCTGCTGTAACGACCTCATCCTCAAGAGAAGCAAGCTTGTTTATAAGCTCGATCTCCTCGGGGGCTGTAAGCTTGGCATAATCCTCTGCCGTGCAGTCACGGGGAGTGATATTTTCTTCTGCAAGCTTTTTGACGATATTGCATATCCTTGCGTGAGCATACTGAACGTAATATACGGGGTTCTGTGATGACTTCTCGACTGCAAGGTCAAGGTCGAAATCAAAATGAGTGTTAGCTTCTCTCAGATTAAAGAAGAAGCGGGCTGCATCTATCGGTATCTCTTCAAGAAGTGTGACAAGTGTGATAGCCTTGCCACTTCTTTTTGAAAGCTTGTACTGCTCTCCGTTTTTGATAAGTCTGACCATCTGCATAAGAACTACATCCAGCTTTGAAGCGTCAACGCCGAGGGCAGTCAGTGCAGCCTTGAGACGTGGAACATAGCCGTGATGATCTGCGCCGAGGACATCCACCGCCTTGTCAAAGCCCCTTGTAACCAGCTTGTCATAATGATATGCGATATCCGGTACAACATATGTAGGCAGACCGTTTGAGCGGATAAGAACGAAATCCTTGTCAGCACCGAACTCGCTTGCTCTGAACCATACTGCGCCGTCCTGTTCATAGGTATGACCCTTTTCAGTGAGCAGATCAACGATATTCTTTACAGCGCCGCTGTTGTGGAGTGTGCTTTCCCTGAACCAGTTGTCATATTTTATGCGGTATTTGAGAAGGTCACGCTCAAGACCTGCGATATTCAGCGGAAGAGCATAGTCAACAAGAGCCTTTCTTCTTTCCTCTGATGAAGAATCCACATATTTGTCACCGTTTATTTCTGCGAAAGCCTTTGCATGGTCGATGATATCCTGACCGTGGTATGCGTCCTCAGGCATTTCAATGCCTTCCTTGTAAAGCTGGAGATATCTTACCTCCAATGAAAGACCGAATTTTTCGATCTGATTTCCGGCATCGTTTACATAGAACTCTCTTTCAACATCAAAGCCGGCTTCATCAAGAAGAGCTGCCAGCTGATCTCCGAGAGCGCCGCCCCTTGCATTTCCCACGTGCATCGGACCTGTGGGGTTAGCTGAAACAAATTCCACAAGTACCCTTTTTCCGCCGCCGAAATCAGAGCGTCCGTAATTTTCGCCCTTCTGTTTTATTTCCTCAAGAGCGTTCGCATAGAATTCAGGTGAATAAAAGAAATTGATAAAGCCCGGACCTGCGATCTCTGTTTTTTCAAGACCTGTGCCGGAAAGATCAAGCTTTGAGGTCAGAGCCTCTGCGATCTTTCTCGGGGCTGCTCTGAAGGTTCTTGCGCTTACCATTGCGGCATTTGTTGCAAGGTCTCCGTGAGAGCGGTCTGCCGGAGTTTCTATATTGAATGAGGGTATTTCGCCTTCCGGGAGAAGTCCCTCATCTATTGCTGCTTTGAATGCATTTTTAATTGCGGCATCAAGCTTCTGTACTGTTATCTGTGCCGTTGACATTATGGTCTGCCTCCTTAATATGTAATGTAAGCTCGTTTGTACTTGCAAGCTCATTTTCAATATCTATATTGTACCGGACGGAAATACTTCCGCCGTTATCGTCAAGCTCAACCGAAACGCTTTCGGTGAAGATCCCAAGGGTCATAGTACCGTATGGAGTGCGGTATTCGCAGCGGTGGCGCTCACCCTTTTCAAGAATGAGGTTATGGCTCATATTGCCGCCCTTGATTACTGTTACTACATTGTCCTTATCTACCTTTACTGTTGTGCGGTAATGCTTTTCGGGATCCTGCGGATCATATTCCTTATATGTGATATATCTGCTGTCTCCGCGCATCACATATGCAGCATTCGTCTGTAGCTCCACCTTGTCAGAGCTGCCGTTTACATACTGCTTTCCGCAGACCGAAAGAAGATATTTTTCGTCCATTCCTTTTTCTCCTTTTTTATTTCCTTATTTAGCTGATTGTAAAATCAAAAAAGCCTTTATTTATGCGGATGAGCAGTATTGTAATTTACAATTTTTCTCCGCCGCCATCCGTCATTTTCTACGCCG
>CACWVH010000068.1 GCA_902764235.1 uncultured Ruminococcus sp. | reverse complement strand
GCAGCCAGATATGTTCATGTTGTGGGTATAAGAATCCCGAAACAAAAGACTTATCTGTTAGGGAATGGGTATGTCCGATATGTCAAACAATTCATGACATAGATGTCAATGCTGCAAAAAATATTCTTTCGGAAGGGTTAAGGCTTTTAGCCTGATAAATAACGAGTAGGGACGGTTCAACCCGATTTTACGCCTGTGGAGTTAGTAGGTTACGAGGACGATGAAGCAGGAAGCCCATTGGCTTTAGACAATGGGTAGTTCACCTACTATGGAAGCGAGGTAATTAATATGCTGAATATCGAATACGACTATGAAGAAGCAAAGGAATATATGATAAAAGAAGCAAAAGAAGAGGGTATGGAAAAAGGCATGGAAAAGGGTATGGAAAAGGGCATAATGTCAACCCTGATCGGACTTGTAAAGAAGGGGCTTCTGACTACCGCCCAGGCAGCAGAACAGGCAAATATGACCGAGCCGGAATTCAACAAGAAGGCAGGACTTGTCTGAAAACATAAATCGCTGAAAGAAAAATCAAACTGACAATGCGCAGCCGCACCGTAATATGATACGATGCGGCTGCTTTGACGAAAAGTATAATTGTGCCGATTTGTGCAAAATGTATAATTTGTGTTTTTTAAAATTAAAATAGAGCTTTGTATGAAATTATAATGAAATTGTGAGTAATTGGATAATTTTATTATGTGAATAGTATAATATGACAAAAATAGCCATCGTAATTTCTACTATGTGCACAAAGAATACTAATTTATAAAAAAACAATTGTAATTTATGTATTTTTGTGATAAAATAACAAAAAGGATATTGGTGCATAGGGTCTCTTGCACAATCATTCCCGGCGACAGTTGATTCTGACGCTTGGTTTTTTGTTGTCGGGACTCAGCTCCGATTTGTCTGAACGGTCAGTTGACAAAATTTTTTAAGAGTGTGGTGTATTTATGAAAACAGTAGCTACAGTACTGCAGATCACTCGAGGTCTGCTTATTCTTACCCCTGCTGAGTATGATAAGCCCGAAGGTGGTTTCGCAGGTAAAAACAAACGTTCGTCTATTCCTACTTCTTTCAGTGTACCTCAGATTTTTGAACTCAATGAATCTCTCAAGGATCATCCGTTTGAAAAGGCAGAGGAGCTGGCAGCATTTGTAAAGCGCTGCGCTGAAAGCGTAAGCATGGAGCTGGGAGATGTATTCATGTGTATCGAGGACGAGGATGTCCTCATTACAAAGGAGTATAAGCACGCTCCGGCAAAGGAAAAGCTTCTTCCGACTTTTGCAAGAGTAGAGGCTGAAAACGTACTTCATCAGGAAGTAGACAAGTATACTATCCTTAACTTTGAGTACGGTCAGCAGTATGGTAAACAGAATAAAACAGAAGAGATCTCTGCATCCCTCTTTGCAATGAATACAGTTATACTCACTGATATAAGAGCAGCCTTTGAAAAGGAAAATATCCGTCTTACAAAGGTAACGCCGCCTATCGCCGGTATGCTTTATACAGCTAAGGAGGATATCAACTCTGCAACAAGAGCAATCGCTGTTATCAGTATGGACTTCGCAGCAACAAGGCTCGTGGTTCTTCATAATGGTGCTCCTGTGTTCCAGCAGTCCTTCTCAAGCGTGCTCGAGGATATCGCAGAGATGTTCTCACTTGAGTTCGGTATGAGTAAGATGGGCGCTATCGACCTTATCCGTCAGGAAGGTCTCGGCGTATGTAATAAATGTAAATCTGCTTCCACACGTAAGCAGACAATGACAATGCTCGACAATGCAGCAGGCGAGATCCTCAGAAACCTGAGAATGGTTATCTCCACAAAGCGTCTCGATATTGATGAGATCGTTCTTATCGACGCACTCGCAAAGCTGCCCAATATCGCAAACTACTGCCGTCAGGTAGGTCTTACAGCTCCGATGGAGAATATCACAAGACTGTTCTCCGGCGGATCACAGCCTCCTGTTGCAGCTGCCCTTGCATCTGAAAAAGGCTATGATACAACATCATTCATTACTCTTAATGGTGTTCTTACAATGCCGCAGGCAGATGCTAACCTTCTCATGGGTGAAACAAATGTTCTGTCAGCAATGGCAGAGGCAGGCTCTTCAAAGCTCGGAAATGCAATTACAGCCGGCCTTGGTATCGTAGCGGCACTCTGGATCATCGGTACACTGGGATGGTGGGGTATGCTTGAGCTTCAGAAGACAAACGATAATACCCGCCTTCAGGATAAGAAATATACTTCGGCAAAGGAGCTTATACAGAGAGAGGAAACAGCAAACAGCAGACTGGAAAATCTTTCTAAGAATGTAGAGCTTCTCCCCAAGACAGATCTTAAATCAGCTGATATCGTCAGAGAGCTTTATGATCAGATCAATACAAAGGTAAGAAACTGCACAGGCTTTAATGTAAATAATACTACATACACGATTGATACCTCCATTGAGGTTCAGGATATGAATAAATATACTGATCTTAAAAATGAAATCGATGACAATGGTTATTTCAAGGTTAGCGGAGCTGCTCAGTTCACAAACCAGGCAAGCCTTAAAGAGGGCGGCCAGAATCCTGTACAGGTGCTTAATGCTACGATCAAGCTTCTCGTAACTGAGAAAACTCAGGAAGAAGCAAGAGAGAAGGCAGAACAGGATAAGAAAGCAGCTGAGAAGAATGCAGTCGATACGACTAACCTTACTACTGAGGATGCCGGTAAAGAATAATGCTGAGTGGAACGTCAGTATATACTAGACCTCAAATCAAACATTTTACGGAGGTAAACAATAATGGATAAGAAACAAGTAACAATACCCAAGTTTATATGGGTGATCGCCGGAATTCTGGTGGTTAGTATTATTTTCCTTATAGCTGTCCAGATGCCGTTTTCACAGAAAATAGAAACATATAATAAGGATCATGCTTCGGCGGAATCTCAGATCAGCCAGTATGAGCATTATCTTGCAGAAGCAGATTCTATAACAAAGGCTGTTGAACAGACAGAGAAAGAATGCTCAGAGCTGAAAGAAAAGATTACAGTTGAGCCTGATAAAACAGTTGATGATATCAGAGATCTTCTTGCAAAGCATGACATGGATCTTACAACACTGAGCATCACAGACGGTGTTCCGGATCAGCAGGGCGGCGTTTCAGCATCAGGCGATCCGCTTTATGTATCAACACTTACCTATAACTTCACATCAAGCGAAAAGAAGCTTATCGAAACACTCGACTTCTTTGAAAAGGAATCAAAGGGCGCTTACTTTATAAGCAATATCGCAATTTCACAGCAGGATGAAAAGAAGGATGCAGCTACAACAGAGGAATCATCAACTGTATCAGTTGCACCTGCAAGCCAGCTTTATAACACAACACTTACAATCAAGCTCTATTACTTTGACACAACTGCCAGCGAAAAGAGCAAGGCAAGCACCGGCAGCAGCGAGGCTTCAGGTGAAAGCTCAGAAGAGTCAAAGTAAGTCAGAGTGAACGGAGAGTTTCTTGAATGCAACCATTTGATTATTTGAATACAACATATGGACTGATATGGACTATATCTTGTATTCCGATAGGCTGCCTGCTGGCATTTTTCGGAGTCTGGCTGCTGAACCGCATTCCTGCAAAATGGCTGTGCGATTATAATGAAACACCGGACGAGGAACTGCTCAGCGGAAAAAGATTCAGCTATGTCAGTACAGGTATACCGACAGCAATCGCAATGACGGTATGCCTGGTGCTGTGCAGGCTGCAGTTTAATAAGGGATTTGATATTTATTTTCTGCTGCTGTCACTGATAATCTTTATTGCATTATTGATCGCAGCAGCTGATATCAAATATCAGATCATACCGGATCAGTTCACAATTGCCATCGGCGTTCTGTCGGCGGCAGTGAGTGTATATGATCTTGTCAGAGGCTTTGACATCCTTCACGGGGCATGGTGGAGTCCGCTCGCCGGTGCAGGTATCGGCGCAGCGGTGATGATACTGATAGATCTTATCGGTATGCTTGTCTATCACCGTGACGGAATGGGCTTCGGAGATGTCAAGCTATTTCTTGCTGTCGGGGTTCTTACCGGATTCCCGGGCACGATTTATGCATTTATAATTTCGATACTGACAGCAACTGTATTTTTCGTGATAATTATAATTGTCTCAAGAATAATCGGATCGAAAACAGATACAGAAACTGAAGCCGCAGCTGCCGCAGAAACCGACAAGGAAGGTAATGCTCCGGCTGAAGCAGAAGAAAAAGATCCCGGAAATAATACAGATGAAAAAGAAGGGTCACCTGTACAGGAGAATGACGGGGAAGACGATGAGAATTCAGAGCCTGATGAAAATGAAGTGGGCTTTGGCTCATATCTTGCATTCGGACCGTATATAGCAATTGCAGTGTGTGCATATATTGCTTTGTTCGACCTGATCGGGTATCTTACAGGTTTATATCTGAGTTTATTTAATTAAGTTTTTTAGGAGCTGAGGATATGAGGGCAAGTAATTTGAGAATCGGTCAGATCCTCATTAATTCAGGAGATATTACCGAAGAACAGCTCGACGAGGTGCTTATCAAACAGAAATCCGGCGACGGAAGCAAGCGTGTGGCTGATATTCTGATCGAGGACGGCATCGTAACAGAGCAGCAGGTTTGTAAGGCACTTGAAAAACAGCTGTTTATACCTTATGTGGATCTTGATACAATAACGATCCCGGAGGAACTCGGCGGAATAATCCCCGAGGACCTGGCACAGCAGCATATGGTTATCCCGATCGAACAGGAAGGAAGATTCCTGACTGTTGCAATAGCAGACCCGCTGAATTATCAGGGCCTGAAGGATATATCCATTGCGACAAAAATGAAAATCAAGCCGGTAATCGGCGAAGCAACAAAAATAAGCAATAAATTCCGTGAGCTTTATGCAGCTCAGAAGGCTATCGATGACGCAAAGGAGTTCCTTGAATCAAAGGGCGGAAAATCAAAGGCACAGCAGGAAGCTGAAGAAGCCGCTGCACAGGATGCATCCGCAAACGATCAGCCTATTATCCGTTTCGTTAATAATATGATCGAGGAAGCAATTTTTACAAAGACTTCCGATATTCATATTGAGCCGATGGAAAAATGTCTGAGAATCCGTTTCCGTATCGACGGTAAGCTGACTACATACATGGAAACGGCTCCCGAGCTGATACCCTCGGTAACATCACGTATCAAGTTTATCGGCAACATGAACATCGCCGAAAAACGTATACCTCAGGATGGTCGTATCAACTACCGAGTTGCCGGTAAGGATATCGACTTCCGTATTTCCGTTCTCCCGAGTATTTTCGGTGAGAAGATAGTTATGCGTATTACGACTTCTCTGGGTATGGAGCTTAAAAAGGAAAATATCGGCTTCCTTCCGGAGAATCTTGAAAAATTCAATCACCTTGTAAAAAGTACCAGAGGTATTATCCTCGTAACAGGTGCTACCGGTTCAGGTAAATCAACAACGCTCTATACCGCACTCCATGAGGTAATGGGCGAGGATATCAATATCATCACGGTTGAGGACCCTGTTGAGCAGATCCAGCCCGGTATTACACAGGTTCAGACAAATGAAAAAGCAGGTCTTACATTTGCGGCTGCACTGAGAAGTATTCTTCGTCAGGACCCCGACATTATCATGCTCGGTGAGATTCGTGACGGCGAAACAGCAGGTATCGCAGTTCAGGCAGCTATCACAGGTCACTTGGTTCTTTCAACACTCCATACATACGACGCACCAAGCTCGGTTGCCCGTCTTATAGATATGGGTATTGAGCCATACATGGTATCTTCGGCTCTTCTCGGCGTAATCGCCCAGAAGCTTGCAAGAAGACTTTGCACAAACTGTAAGGAAGCATACAGTCCCGATGAAAACGAAAGACTCGGTCTCGACCTTGACCCGAATGAGGAAATCATTCTGTACAGAAAGTGCGGATGTGAGAAATGTAATAAGAAGGGCTATAAGGGACGTATCGCCGTACATGAGGTAATGCTTCTGACAACAACATTGAAAAGAGCAATCACCGCAGGAAAAAGTACGGATGAGATCAGAGATATGGCAATCGAAGAGGGCATGATACCAATGAAGGAAAATGTCCGTATCGATGTACTCAAAGGTCTTACTTCTTATGAGGAATTCATCGAAATGACGATCTCGAACGACTAACGGGATCTGCATATAAATGTAACACAAAGCAAAAAAATTAAAAACAGATTGGGGTAGATCAATAATGGATTTTTATAGCCTTGTAAAAGAAGCCGTTACAAAAGGCGCATCCGATATACATATTGCATCAGGTAACCATCCTGCTTACCGTCTGCATGGTAATATTTTCTTTACAAATGACCCTGCACTAAACGAGGCAGAGGTTACTGCGATAATCAAGGCAGTGCTTAATCAGTCAAGATTTGAAACCTTCCTTCAGACAGGTGAAGCCGATGCGGCTGTTGAAATAGGTGAATGCGGACGTTTCAGAGCAAATGCATTCAGACAGCGTAACGGTACATCACTGGTACTTCGTGTAATCAACAGCGTAGTACCTGAGCTGTCAACACTGAGTCTCCCGAACTCGATCAGAAAGACGCTTGACCTTAACTCCGGTCTGGTGCTTATGTGCGGACCTACCGGTTCCGGTAAGTCAACAACACTTGCGGCTCTCATCAATGAGATCAATAAATTCAAAAGTAAGCATATCGTAACAATCGAGGACCCTGTTGAGTTCCTTCATACACCAAAACGCTGCGTTATCAACCAGAGAGAGATCGGTCTTGACAGCCGAAGCTACCCGATGGCGCTGAGAGCTGCAATGCGTGAGGACCCTGATGTAATCCTCGTAGGTGAGATGCGTGACCGTGAGTCTATCCAGATCGCACTTACCGCAACAGAAACAGGTCACTTGGTATTCTCGACAGTACATACCGAGGGTGCCGCAAAGACAATCGACCGTCTTGTTGATATTTTCCCGCCGGATCAGCAGCAGCAGATCCGTGTACAGCTTTCAACATCACTGAAGGCCGTTATTTCCCAGAGACTTCTTCCGAGAGCAACAGGCGGACGAGTTGCAGCGTTTGAAATAATGTTCGTTACAGGCGCTATCAGTAACCTTATCCGTGAAAATAAGGTCGCAAATATCCAGCAGTCAATTCAGCTCGGTCAGCAGTACGGTATGATCACAATGAACAAGAGTATTGATAATCTGCTTGCTCAGGGTCTTATCACAGAACAGGTTGCAAAGGCTTGGAACTTCGATATCGGCGATACAGACGCAAGAAGATAAGAAGAGGAGTGAATTGTCTTGAAGTTTAAATATGTGGCGATGAACGCCAGAAACCAGAAAAAAGAAGGCGCAATCGAAGCTGAAACACAAAATCAGGCAGTTGCGATCCTCCGTGAAAAAGGTCTTATTGTACAGGATATCCAGCAGGCCGCCGGCTCAGACGCTCCCACAAGTATCTGGCAGATGGATATGGGCGGCGATATTCATAATAAGAATATCAAGAAGAAAACTCTTCTCATGCTCTTCAGCCAGCTCGGTATGATGATGAAGGCAGGTATTAACCTGTCAATGTCAATGCAGATCATGATCGACTCGGAAAAGGATGCTTCAATGAAGAAGATCCTGCGTGAGATCAATGAGAACCTGTATAACGGTTTTACTCTGTCTCAGGCTATGAAAAACTTTAAGGGCTTCCCGGGCGTATATCTGAGCATTATTGAAGCCGGTGAGGCAAACGGTCGTCTTGATAACGCATTTGCACAGTGTGCTCTTATCTGTAAAAAGGATATCGCCCTTTCCGGTAAGCTCAGAAGTGCATTTACATACCCGATATTCCTTATCGTACTCGTTATCGCTCTTATCATAATCCTGTGCGGCTTCGTTCTTCCGACCTTTAAGGATACGTACGGCTCCTTCGGTGCTGAGCTTCCCGGACTGACGCTTGCGCTGATGGCGTTCTCCGACTTCCTTATCGGTTACTGGTGGCTTATCATACTTATAGTTGCTGCTATCGGAGTTGGCTGCTATACACTCAATAAGAACAGCGCAGAATTCAGAATGGGCTTTGCAAAGGTTCAGCTGAAAATTCCGCTTATCGGTCCTATCGTTCGTCAGAGTGCGCTTGCACGTTTCTGCCGACTGATGTCAACCCTTACAGATGCAGGTATCCCGATCCATAAGGCAATGGCGCTTTCCCGTGATGCCGTTCCGAACCTGTATGTAAAGGATCAGATCCAGTATGTTCTTGATGACGTTCAGATCGGTGTTACCATCCATGAGGCTATGGCTAAGCATTCGGTATTTGATGCGATTCTCGTATCAATGATCCGAGTCGGTGAGGAATCCGGTATGCTCGGTGATTCACTTTTCAAAATGGCTGAGCTTTTTGAGGAGCAGAGTGATGAATCTACCCAGAAGCTTACAGACGCTATGACGCCTATAATGACAGTTGTAATCGGTGTAGTTGTTGGTACAGTTGTTGTAGCAATGATTCTTCCGATGTTCGGTATCTACAACGTAATCGGTGACGCAACTGATGTCTGATAATTCTTTCTGAGAAAGAAAATAATTAAAAGATTCATTAACGGTACATTGAATTTTACAATGTACCGTTAATTTTTAGAATGTATTTTGGACATATTGTGAACAGGAATATCAATTTACACAAAGTCTTTAAATAAAATTTGTGCTTAATATTGCAAAAAAAAACTTGAATTGAGGCAATTTTATAGTATAATGGTAGTATAGGATATATTATACTGAATAGGTGTAATATTTTATAGTTGCTGTTTTTGTTAAGGAGGAAACCATATGAGACAAAAAAACCTACTAAAAAAGCTGCGCTCCAAACGCGGCTTGACCCTCGTCGAGATCCTCATCGGCGTTGCAATTGTTGTAATAGTGTTTGCTTCAACGCTCGGAGCAATGGTTGGCGGCTTTACAACAACACTTTATAATGCGGATGAGAACCGTGCTGCAGTTCTTAATTCATCACTCAATGAGGTCATTATGAACACAGTACATAACATGGCATTTACTAAAAGCGAAGGATTGGATGATGATGATATTTCATCGGGAGATCCTACTGTCAGCGTAATTGTTTCAGCTGTTGCTGCAAATATTCCTGACGCTGTGTATGTTCCTGCTGAGGAGATCGACGGAAAAATGTCCGTAAATTTCCCGAAGGGCGAGAGCTATCAGTACACATTGATCCCGGATGTCAAAACAACACTTCAGACGAATAGTCCTACCGGTACACCGGTAGAAATGGACGGCGTCGCTATCAAGACCTGCTTTGATTCAGCAGGCGGAGCGATCATCTATGAGTCATTTGTTCCGTACAGTAAGTAATAGGAGGTGGGCGTAAATGATTAAAAAATTAAGATCAAAGAAGGCGTTCACTCTTGTTGAGCTTGTTGTTACGATCGCAATTCTTTCAATCACAGCAGGAATGGGCATAGGTATCTTTTCAGCAGCACTTCAGAATTATTCAACTGCGTCAGTTACTTCAGGTGAGCAGGATAAGGCTCTTGAAATTGAGTCCTATATACTCAGACACGCAAGAGTTGCAACAAATGTATACTTCATCACATCAGACAGCACACTGAACGGTAATGCATCATTTACAGATCATATTGTTGCAAATTCAGCTGCTGTGGAGCTTGAGGGCGCAGAAGGCGGCGTAGTTACAAACGAAGGTAATTCAAATGTTGTCAGATATTATGACCTCGATAAGAACGATGATGACGAGATCGAGGCATCTCCTGAGCTTTCCGTCACCGGCGTTGAGAGCATCGAATTCAAGTTCAATAAGCAGAAGATAGATTATGATGAGGGCAGCAATGATTCCTTTGCATATCTCAATTATAAGATAAATATGGTTGAAGGCTATTCAGTTCGCGGATCTGTAGTGCTTTATAACCTCAAGAACGTTGTATTCTCACATGATCCTGATAACTATGTTGAATCGACACTTGACGGCACCTTCAAGGTTGGCGGAGGTTCATTCAACACAGGTATTGCATTCCTTCGCGAGTGATCGGAGCATATTGTTCTTTGTAAAAAAATAACGTAAAAAACGAGCTGCCGCTCAGGTGTTGAAAAACACTCTGTGCGTCAGCCCTTTTTCTTTTGCATCTGAATAATGAAAGGCCGGATAGAATAATGTGCAATTATGAAATCAAGGAATCACTGAATAAATCACGCCTTACGGCTCAGCACCTGTCTTGCTTGCCCTTTTTCCGTCATCTTGTACAAAAATCCCTTGACAACCGTCAGGTT
>CACWVH010000067.1 GCA_902764235.1 uncultured Ruminococcus sp. | reverse complement strand
GGGGATGGGCAGGAGAAGCTACACCTTATGGGTGAACAGCTTAAAAACCTGAAATGCATAAAACAACGCATTATCTCAGGTTTTTTCAGAACAATCAATGATGAGTTTCACGGATTCAGGTATAACTGTAGAGTTGTATTTATGGTGGTGCCACGAATACGGGGCATGGGGGTTTAATTGGCAATCAGCATTGGATAATAATTCTGATGCAGTTCAGTCTGAAAAGGTATGGCGGTGCCCGGAAAAAACTTTATCAGACTGACTATGCCGTGAATCAAGGGTCCAGCGTCACGCTGGCGCCGGTATGGAAAATGTACTCTCCCGATACTTGATATCGGGAGTTTTTTATGCTATAATAATCTGACATGATAAAAATCAGAAGGAAGTAGACGATATGCCAATCAAAATAAAAAGCGAGCTGCCTGCGTTCAAAATTCTTGAATCGGAAAATATCTTCGTTATGACCGATGAACGTGCTATGGCGCAGGATATCAGACCGCTGAAAATACTTATCCTCAATCTTATGCCCAATAAGATCGAGACTGAGACCCAGCTGCTCAGACTCCTCGGCAATACTCCGCTTCAGGTGGATGTGGAGCTGCTGCAGATGGCTACTCATGTTTCTAAAAATAAAAATACTCCTGCCGATCATCTGACAACATTTTACAAAACCTTTGACGAGATCAGGGATAACAGATATGACGGCATGATAATTACCGGCGCTCCTGTTGAACAGCTTGAATTCGAGCAGGTCGATTACTGGCAGGAAATGTGCACCATTATGGAATGGTCTAGGAAAAATGTTTACAGCACCTTCCATATCTGCTGGGGCGCTCAGGCAGGTCTTTATTATCATTACGGTGTGCCGAAGTACGATCTCGGTGAAAAGCTGTCGGGCGTTTATGTCCACAGGGTGATGAATACCTTCCATCCGCTTATGAGGGGCTTTGACGACAAGATACTTCTTCCTCATTCAAGATATACCGGAAACCACCGCTCTGATATCCGTCAGCATGAGGAGCTTGAGATCCTCGCCTCAAGCAATATCGCCGGCGTTGCCATTGTCGCCAACAAAAACGGCAGACAATTCTTTGTGACAGGCCATGCGGAATATGACAGAAATACTCTTGCAAACGAATATTTCCGTGACAGAAACAAAGGTATCAGCCCGGAGCTTCCCTACAATTATTTCCCGGGAAACGACCCGAGAGCTTTGCCTAATCTTACATGGAGAAGCTATGCAAGCATTCTTTATGCAAACTGGCTTAATTATTATGTTTATCAGCAGACTCCTTATAATATACTCGATATCAAGGGCTTCGAGGGCTGAACTTGGTATTAAAGTGGTATAAAAATCTCTCCCATGCAGATACTATCAGGGGAGATGATTTTTTGAAAAACACAAAAGACCCGGAAAATTCTGTGCTGAGCAGCCATAATACGGAGTATTCCCGGAAATGTGCAGATGATATAAACGCACTGCAATATATCGGCTTTGCTTCAAACGGAACTACCGATAATGAAAGAATCGACGACTTTGATTATTATTATGATTTTCTAGACAGAAAAGGCGAACAGCCATAATATCCCTGCCATGACCTCTCATATTCCGGGAGGTCATGGCTTTTTTTGCAATTATCCGAAATGCATTTACACAATCATAGTTAATTTTTGTGAATAATAACGGAAATTTCTTTCATTTTTATTAAAATGTCAAAAAAACATGATAATAATTTGACACATAAAACAATTCTTTTTATAATATATATTGTAACGTATTTTACAAGTGACATTGCAGCCGATTGTAAAATGGCGGGCGGTCAGCTCGCCAAACGCCGATTAATGATTCGATCAGTATTTCCCTTATATATGCACCGCAATGTCATCAACTTAAGGTTTTCGGTCACTGCCTTGCGGCAGTGGGTGAGGTTATCTGAACACCGCTGAAAGGGGACGCCCTCTTTCCCAGGGCGTCTCCTCTTCAAAAACAGTCCACTGGACTGTTTTTGAATTCACCCCCGGCACGAGGGATTCTCATTCAAAGGCGGGCGAAACTTTAAATATTCCTTAAGATGACATTGATATGCACCGAAGGGGTGCAGGGGGCGACCGGAAAGCCCCCTACAAAAACGCTTCAGAAATACAAAATCTTTTTATTTGCGGACAGTGATTTCTGACTTTTACAATCAGCTAAGAGTAACATTGATAAAGGAGGTTTTTTATGACTGCAAAAAAGGAAAAGGAAGAATCCTTCATCCCTGAAAATGCTTCCAAATATAAGGATAATACCAGAAAAAAGGACAAGGATGCTGTTGACTCCCTCCACAGGGAATTCGACAGCAAGGACGCAGATATTCCTCCGCTTTCTCAGCAGGAACAGGAACACCTGACGTATCTGATGGTACTTGACGAATATAACAGTGCAAAAAGAAAAAGAAATAATTACCGCAGATATGGTGCTCTCGCTATTATTATATCCGGTATCGTTTTTCTTGCTCTTATTTTCAGTCTTGAAACCAAGATAGAATTTCTTTCCCTGTGGGTCGTTACCATTATTTATTGCGTTGCCGTGATGATAAGTGCAGAATATAATTATCACAGATTCAAGGTTTTCCTCGGTATTGCTGATGAATATGACTATTATGGTATGGATTCGGACGAGGACGAGGGCGAGGATGATGATAATGAAAAAAAGGGTATGCAGACGAATGTCAAAAAGAATCCTCAGTCTCCTCCCCTCATCAGTAATTCACCTGCACCGACAGTAAGCGATAATAATACTCCTGCCGAAAAAGAAAACAACATAACGGAGGGATAAAATGAAAAATATTCTCAGAATCTTTAAAAATGACCTGATAAGCGTCGGAAAAAACCTGATAGTTTTTATTGTAATTATCGGTATATGTATTCTGCCGGCTCTGTATGCATGGTTCAATATCGCAGCAAACTGGGATCCATATTCCAACACTGACGGCATATCCTTTGCTGTCTGCAATCTTGACAAGGGATATTCATACAGTGCGATATCTATCAATGCCGGAGATGAGATCGTTGATAATCTCAAGTCAAATGACAAGATGGGATGGACCTTCGTTTCCGAAAAGGAGGCAAAGGAGGGGGTTGACAACGGTACATATTATGCTGCTGTTATCATTCCGGCAAAATTCAGCGAATGTCTGTTCTCTGTCACCACAGGTAAATTCGAGCAGGCTAATCTGCAATACTATATCAATGAAAAGAAAAATGCGATCGCTCCGAAGATCACAGACAAGGGTATTGAAGCAATCGAAGAAAGCGTTAACTCAACCTATGTCAGTACCATTACCAAATATATCGCAACAGCACTTAACCTGACAAACGATTCCCTGAACAAGAACAAGGACGAAACGACAGCCAACATTAAAAAGACGCTTGAAACAGCCAAAAAGGATGTGGATACCTTCAAGACCACAGTTGATGTGTTTATCTCAACTCTTGATACTATCAGCGATATCATCAGCACAAACAAGGAAATGCTCCCCACCATTCAACAGAAGCTTGCTGATGCAGGTGTATTAACCTCGAATGTCAAAACATCAATTATGAATACTCAGAATTCTGCCCTTCAGGTCAGCAATTCACTTGAAGGAATCATCGAATCTGTGCAGTCCTTTGCGGATGATCTTTCTGTTCAGGCTGACTCAGCATTTGCGGAGGCGGAAGCAAAAGGGGCTTCTGCTGCCGACAAGCTAAGAAATGTAACTGCTGTCAATGACAGGATCATTTCCGTCAACAACCGTATTATCACGATGCTGACCAATATACAGAACAGTCTCGGAATAGACTGCTCTCCTGTCATTACAAAATTCAACGAGGCAAATACACGCCAGAATGATATAAAGAATTCCATTAATTCTGCTGCCGATGTCCTTGAGAAAACAGGAAAGCTTCCTGCTGAAACAAAAGCTAAAATCCAATCACTTATAAATCAGTCAAAGATCGACACCCAGTCTGTACGCTCTTCTTTCTCGGGCATCAAGACAAATATCGATACAGCTATCAACAAATCCTATGCTGCTCTTGACAATGTATACAATATTCTGATGAACCTCAGCGGCAATGTTCCTGAGCTGAATACTACATTCGATACTGCTTCAAATACAGTTTCATCTCTTAAAACCACCTTCAACGGGCTCAAGACCTTTATGGATGACGTCAAAACAAAGATAGATGGTTTCTCAGAGACGATCGACGGTATTCTCAACAATGATAATCTTATCAATATCATTACTCCGATCATTGAAAACCCGACAGCCCTCGGAAACTTTGTTTCAAGTCCTGTTACTGTTCAGAAGCACAGGATCTATCCTATTGAAAACTACGGCTCCGGCATGACTCCGTTCTATACAAGTCTCGGCTTCTGGGTAGGCGGCGTAATTCTTGTAGCCATAATGAAGACCGATCTGACCAAAGCAGAGCTGAAACGCCTTAAAAAGCCAAGAAGCACACAGCTTTATTTCGGCCGCTATCTCATATACTTCCTGTTGGGTCAGATTCAGGCATGGATAATTGCTCTCGGAGATCTGTTCTTCCTGAAGGTTCAATGTGCTGATCCGGTATTGTTCGTTGCAGGCTGTCTTATCTCAAGCTTTGTATACACTCTGATAATCTATTCACTGACCATAACCTTCAGTGTTATCGGCAAGGCACTTGCAGTTATCATTCTGGTCATTCAGATCGCCGGCTCAGGCGGTACATTCCCTGTTGAGGTTCTTCCCGCTCCGTTCCAGGCTGTTTCACCCTATCTTCCGTTCAAATACGGTATCAATGCTTTGCGTGAAGCTATCGCAGGACCGGATATCAATGCATATCTCTCAAATATCAGCATACTTCTTGCATTCACCCTGTTCGCTCTTGTACTCGGTCTTATCCTCAGAAAGCCCTGTATCAAGATAATATCCTTCTTCAACAAAAGAGTTGAACAGAGCGACATAATAGTCTGATACTGATTTAAGCCCATCCCTCTGCCCCTTTTCACGCAGTGGCGCTAATATTTAAAGTTTCGCAGGTTTTTTCAAAGGCTTGCGGTTTCCAAAGGGTGCGGGGGTCCGGTGGACTGTTTTGAAGAGGGGACGCCCTGCGAAAGAGGGCGTCCCCTTGTAGCAGACATAAAGCAAACTATAAAACCTTAAGAATGATGATATTGTCCAACAAAAGACAGACTTTAAAGCTTTTACATTTTATTGAATAATAGTATTACTATATTAAAACCCCCGGACATCCTTGAAAGCAATTCAAAGGATGCCCGGGGGTTATTATTATATGATTTCTTAAATAAGTCCTGCCTTTTCCTGGTTCTTGATATGCTCGGAATTGTTCTTTGCATAGTACGGAACAGCAGGTTCTTCGTCTGTCGCCGGCTTATGGCAGAAGTAGTAGTAATCTGTCTTTGAAGGATTGAGTGCAGCTTTTATTGCCTCAAGTCCAGGATTGCAGATAGGTCCTGCCGGAAGTCCGTCGATCTTATATGTGCTGTAGGTGCTTGCAAATGTGCTTCTCAGTGAAGCAGGCACCTGACTCTGGGATTTATACGGATAGAATTCTGTGGAGTCAAGCTGCAGCTTTGCAAAGCCTGTCTCACCGAATTTATTTTTTCCGCCGTTCTCAATTGTATCAAGTCGGTTATGAAGTATCGAGGAGATAACATACATATCGTCCTCGTCAGCAGCCTCAGCCTGGATAAGCGACGCAAGAGTAATTACCTCTTCCATTGTCATTCCGTTTGCCTCAGCCTTTTTATCAACTGTGGATTTCTTTTCATTCTTGTCAAAACGCTGTCTTGTAAGATAGCATCTGCGGCGGTAGTTTGCAAGGAATTTTCTGATTACTGATTCCGGATCCTCACCAACATAGAATTCATAGGTATCAGGGAAAAGATAACCCTCAAGCCTGTAATATCTGTCCTTCGTATTCTTGATATCCTTGAGGAATTCGTAGTCCTCGTCAAGCTCGGAGGAATTACAGAGCTTGATGAATGCCTCGGCTGAGCAGACCTTGTTTTTCTCAAGAAGAGAAGCATAATCGTTGACAGTATAGCCCTCCGGGAACTGGATCTTTACAACGTCAGTCCTGTTCATATCAGACTGCATATAGTTGATGATCGCAAGATAGTCCTTGTTGGTTGCTATCTCAAACGTACCCTGTGTAAAGCCGGAGGTAGCCTTTGTTACAGTCGCAAAAAGCTTGAAAAAGCTTTCGTTTTTGATGACATTGTTTTTGATAAGAATATCGGTGATCTGATCAAGGGACGCATCCTTTGGTATGGTTACTGACACCTTATCATTTTTCTCACGTCCGACTGCAAGCATATCGTTTACGCCGACCATCAGATATTCGCCGATCATTATAGATACAAAAACCACCATCGTTATCCATATTACACGGAAGATAACACGGTTTTTCTTAGCTTTTCTTCTTCTTCGCTTTTTGTCTGATCTTTTTGCAGCTCTCAGCTCTGACTTGTTCAGCTCCTGATCTGAATACGCTTCGTCGCTGTAGCTTGTAAGCTCCTGCTGCGCATCTTCGTAATCATCAGCTTCTCCAAGACCGTCATCACTTTTGATATCTATGTCCTCAGGCTCCTGGGGCACAGCATCTTCAGGTTCTTCCGGCACCTCGGGAACATCGGGGATATCATCCAGATCGTCGAAGCTGATCTTAAAGCCCTCGATCTTTTCCTTTCTTTTCTGTTCAAGCTCATTATCCATCAGGCGAGCTCCTCCTTTATAGTTATTCGCCGAAATCCTGCGGCGAGCTTCTACATAAAGCAATACATATTGATTATATAAGAAAACCAGCCGCTTTGTCAATATCAATAATCATATTTCGGCATTTTGTATCACAAAACCATTATTTTGCCACGGGACTTATAGTACCTGCCTGCGGTCCAGAAACAAAGCTTCCGTACCGCTGATTACAGTTCCTTCAGAGCTTCAGGAGATTTCCGGCTCTGTACAGACATTATTTTCGGCTTTCAGGTCTTATGATATTATTTTCAGTAACTATTATATCCATTACTGCGTCAAACGACTCATGTGGGATACCGTCAGGAAAATAACAGCTTTCATAGCAAAGTCCGATCTTCAGTCCCGAAAAGGCTTCGAGAAATCTGTCATAATATCCCTTGCCGTAGCCAAGTCTGTATCCCTTTGCATCAAACGCAAGTCCCGGAACGATACATATCCCCCTGTGGGGCGCACTGACTTTTTCGCAGTCAGCTTCAACAGGCTCCATTATACCATAATACCCTTTTTCAAGCTGACTGCGGCTTTTTATTATATAATGCTCAAGGCTGAGATCACCGGGTATGCATCTGGGCACGATAATCGTTTTTCCCTTTTCAAGGCAATAGTCGATAAGACTCAGGGTATCGACCTCTGTTTCCGGCGAAGACACATAGGTATATATTTCCGGCATAGCTATTCTTCTCAGAAGCTCGCTTGTACGGTAAAATATCTTTTTATCAGCCTTATCCTTCTGCTGGCGGCTCATTTCCCTTCGTTTCTGCTTACACATAAGACGAAAGGATTTTTTTTCTTCAATTATGCTCTGCATTGTACAGACGCCTTAACCTTTTCTGAAAGCCCTTTTCCCCTGAGCGCTGCTAAAAGCTCAAGACCGAATTCTGTTGCAACACCCATTCCTCTTGCCGTAACGATATTTCCGTCATGCTCAACATAGCCGTTGTTATACACTGCACCCTCAAGAGCAGTCTCAAAGCCGGGAAATGCAGTAGCCTTCTTTCCGCTGAGCATTCCGAGATGTCCGAGAATTGACGGTGCTGCACAGATAGCTCCGATCAGGATATTTCTTTCAAAGCAGTATTTCACAGCTTCAATGACCTTACTGTTCTTTTCAAGGTTAAGAGTTCCCGGCATTCCGCCCGGCAGGATAACAGCCTCAACGCTTTCATCAAGCACCATTTCATCAATTGTAATATCGGCAGCCACTTCAACTCCGCATGAGCTTTTTACAGCTTTGGAATCTGCGCCCACTGTAACAATTTCAACCTTGCCTCTTCTGAGAATATCAACAGGAGCGAGAGCCTCAACTATTTCAAATCCTTCTGCCAAAAACAAATATACCATAACAAACCATCCTTTCAAAATTCCAGAATATCATCTACACATATTCTACCACAAAATCCCCCACATATCAACCAGCGTGACGCGCCCGGAGGAAGTGCCCTTGGGGTGCTGGACCCTTGATTCACGGCTTAGTCAGCCTGAAAAAGATTTCCCGGGCACCGCCAGACTTATTCAGTCTGAACTGCAACAGAATAAAATTCAAATCCCTGCAGTCAACTATAATTTTACACTTACACCCTTGATTCACGGCTTAGTCAGTCTGAAAAAGATTTCCCGGGCACCGCCAGACTTGTCTGAAAAAGATTTCCCGGGCACCGCCAGACTTATTCAGTCTGAACTGCATCAGAATAAAATTCAAATCCCTGCAGCCAACTATAATTTTACACTTACCCGCCGGGGTCGCGACGCGGGGGTCGCTGCGCTTACGCTCACTTTGTTCGCTCAATGAATAATTGAATTTGGAAAGTGGAATTTGGAAAGTGGAATTAGGAGTTAGGAATTATGTAAAATGTAAAACTCCCTCAGTCAGCGAAATGAAGCCGCTCACGCTCAGTCAGATTTACGCTAAAACCTCTCCGTCTTTCAGTCACTTGCGTGACTGAAAGCAACCTTTTCGTACAAATGGCGGCAAGATTCGGCATCGACAGCAGCTGACTGCATTAAAGCCTGAAAAAGCGAACATACCCAAACATCATTCGCTGACCCAATCGTCATTTATGATATTTTCCTCCGCTGCTGATCTGAAAGCCCCTGTATATCTGCTCACATAGCATAACCCTTGCAAGCTGATGGGGAAATGTCATTTTCGACATTGACAGCCTGATGTCGGCAGCATTTTTCACTTCATCGGAAAGCCCCCACGAGCCGCCGATGATAAAGGCAATGCTTCCGCTGCCAAATGCAGCATTTTCCTCAAGAAGTGATGCAAGCTGCTCCGAGGATAAAAGCTTTCCCTCTATGCAAAGCGCAGCGATATATGCACCCTTGGGTATTCTTGCAAGTATGCGCTGACCTTCTTTTTTGAGCGTATTGTCTATCTGCTGCGCTGAGGGTGAATCCGGAAGCTTTTCCTCATCCACCTCCGTCACGGAAAAATCCGCAAAACGGCTCATGCGCTTGCTGTATTCGCTGCAGGCATCCCTGAGATATGCCTCCTTGAGCTTTCCTACACATATTATACTGACCTTTATCATATATTTCTCCTGTCATTTTTCTCGGCAGTGCCGGCTCAGTACATTATCATTCTTCCGCCCTGTTCAGGGGCTACTGTAAGCATATAATCAATATCTCTCTTCATATTATTTCTGTTCAGCTCACACACTGCGGTCTGTTCCGCAAGCACAGGTATATTGTTTTCACGGCTCAGATGTGCAAGCACAAGTCTTGTCGTTCCGCTTCTTACAAGCTCTGCAAGCTTGCCTGCACAGGTCTCATTGGACAGATGCCCCACATCGGACAGTATTCTTTGCTTTAGTATATAAGGATACATTCCCGATTCAAGCATTCTCACATCATGGTTTGATTCTATAACTACCGTGTCGCAGCCAGTGATAGCTGCTGACATTTCATCCGTAATAAAGCCTGTATCTGTCGCAAAAGCCGTTCTTCGCCCATCAGAGGTCTGCACCGTATAGCCGTAGCCCTCTGCACAGTCATGCGAAATATGAAAAGCAGAGACGCTGAATTCATCCATCTCTATCCCCGACTCTTTTATCAGGGACACGTCCATCTTTTCGTTTATCAGCCCCTTTTCCTCAAGAGCGATTATTGTTCCTGCGGAAGCGTATACCTTTGTTTTATATCTTGAAGCAAAGACCCTTAGTCCCTGAATATGATCGCTGTGCTCGTGAGTTATGAATATAGCCCGTATATTTTTCGGGTCAAGCTCATTTTCCCTCAGTGCATTTTCTATCTGCTTCGCACTTCTTCCTATGTCAATGAGAATACCGCTTTCCGGAGTTCCGAGATAATAGCTGTTTCCGCTGCTGCCGCTGAAAAGCGGATAAAGTCTTGTCATTTTTTTCTCTCCCTGCTTTGAATAAGATCGTCGGTTGTAAAATTCATAACCGTTTACAATCGCTGCCGATAAAAGCAAAGGGAAGCCCTTCGGCTTCCCCGGTTTTTATAAGTCTTACGCAGTCTTCACCGTAGGATCATCGCTGCGAACCTTTTTTATATCAGCTCCGAGTGCTGCAAATTTCTCGACAACATCCTCGTAGCCTCTTTCAATATGTCTGATATCCTCGATCTGCGTCCTGCCCTTTGCTCCCAGTGCTGCAATTATCATCGCAGCGCCTGCTCTCAGGTCAGTTGCCTTTACAGGCGCACCCTTGAGCTGGTCTACTCCCTCGATAACAGCAAGCTTTCCGTCAACAGATATCTCTGCGCCCATTCTCCTCAGCTCTTCAACATAGCGGAAGCGGTTATCCCACACAGCCTCGTTCACTATGCTCGTGCCGTCAGCCATTGTAAGTATTGCTGCGATCTGCGGCTGCATATCTGTCGGAAAGCCCGGATGAGGCATTGTCTTGACATTGCATCTTCTGAGACGCTTCTCCTTGATAACTCTTACAGAATCATCATATTCTTCTATTATAACACCCATCTCACGCAGCTTGGCTGTGATCGACTCAAGGTGCTTCGGAATTACATTATTAATCATCACATCTCCGCCGGCACAGGCAACAGCTGCCATATATGTGCCTGCCTCGATCTGGTCAGGAATTATTGAATAGGACGTGCCGTTAAGATGCTTTACACCGTTTACCTTTATTACATCAGTACCTGCACCTCTGACATCTGCGCCCATTGAATTAAGGAAATTTGCAAGATCAACGATATGCGGCTCCTTTGCAGCATTTTCGATTGTTGTTCTGCCCTCAGCCTTTACAGCTGCAAGCATGATATTCACAGTTGCTCCGACTGATACAACATCAAGGTAAACATGACCACCCACAAGTTTGTCAGCCTTTACCTTTATCATACCGCTTTCTACAATATGGTTAGCGCCAAGCACGGTAAAGCCCTTGAGATGCTGGTCAACAGGACGTACACCGAAATCACACCCGCCCGGAAGCGCTACCTCCGCACGGTTGAATTTACCAAGCAGCGCACCCATAAGGTAGCTGGATGCTCTCATATGTCTGACAAGATCATAGGTTGCAACAGGTTCTCTGATCCCTTTCGGATCTATTTCAAGAGTGGATTTATCAAGTCTTTTTACAGACGCACCCATTTCAAAAAGGATCTGAGCTATCAGATTCACATCCTGTATATCAGGTACATTTTCAATACGGCAAACGCCGTCTGACAATATAACAGCAGGTATAATAGCCACAGCAGCATTCTTCGCTCCGCTGATCTTAACCTGACCATGAAGCTTATTACCGCCGTTGATTATAATTTTTTCCAAACCTCAACACTCCTAATTCAAAGTCAGAGAAACGCTGATCGATTCATAAACCGGCATAATGCTCACATGAGCATACACAGCCTTACTGGCATCAGAATAATTCATAGATCCGGTTTATTCAGTATTTCCTTAGAGTATGTTTACAATAATTCAGTTTTTGCATAATACAAAGCCGGGATGATCTCCGGTATATATATCTTCAGCAAAAGGATATTTTTAATTGATTTCAGTTATTTTAATCAGAATACAGCCTGCCCGTATAAAGCATAAACAGCTGCTTTTTCTTAAAAGGACATACTTCCTCAATATCAATATATTCTTGAGTTATCATAATACAAATACAGCGGATTGTCAATAGATTTTTTCTATAAAACACCATTTTCTGAGAAATTCTGACATATTACTTTATGCTCAGACAGTTATTATCATGCTGATTGACCAAGCAGTTCTGCCTTATTTTTTGGTTATGCCTTATAGAATTCATACAATGCCCTGTATGTCATATAAACATCAAGCTTTGAAACGACCTCCATCGGTGCGTGCATTGAAAGCACCGGCACACCCAGGTCAACAACGTCAGCGTTATAATTTGCAACGAATTTTGCGATAGTTCCGCCGCCTCCGCCGTCTACCTTTCCAAGCTCGCCTGTCTGCCAGAGAACTCCTGAATCGTCAAGTATTTTTCTTATCCTTGCCATATATTCTGCGGATGCGTCGGAGGTAGAATATTTTCCGCCGCTGCCGGTATACTTTGTAATAACCGCACCGTTATTTATAAAGGAAGAATTATTTGCTTCAAATGCGCTTGCATAGGTCGGGTCAAAGGCTGCATTGACGTCTGCGGAAAGGCAGGTCGTCTTTGCCATAACGTGTCTTGTTTCCTCACCGTCAGCCTTTGCAAGGTCTGCGATAAAATCGACAAGATAGGTGGATTTCATGCCTGTATTGCCGTCGCTGCCGATCTCTTCCCTGTCAGTGAGGACTGTTATAACAGTGCTTTCGGGAAGCTCAGTATCAAGAGCTGCCATAAGCGCAGGATAAGCACACACCTTATCGTCATGTCCGTAGGCGCCGATCATGCTTCTGTCAAAGCCCAGGTCTCTTGCCATGAAGGCAGGAACCATATGCAGGTCTGCGGAAAGAAAATCCTCCTCGGTGATACCGTATTTTTCAAACAGAATATTAAGTATATTAAGCTTGACGCTTTCGCTTTCCTCGTCCTCATTGAACGGACGGCTTCCCACAAGTACATTGAGATGCTCGCCGTTGAATGCCTTTGTCATGACCTGTGACATCTGATCTACAGCAAGGTGCGGAAGCAGGTCTGTTACACAGAAGCACGGCTCTGATTCATCCTCGCCGATCTGGACGGTGACATTTGTTCCGTCCTTGAGAGCGATTACTCCGTGAAGTGCAAGCGGAACCGTCGGCCACTGATATTTTTTGATACCGCCGTAATAATGAGTCTTGAAAAGGGCAAGATCATTTGTTTCATAAAGCGGATTTGGCTTGAGGTCAAGACGGGGTGAATCGATATGAGCTATACCCAGTCTTACTCCGTTATGAGTACCGTTTTTGCCTATAACTGCAAGCATAATAGCCTTTCCGCGGTTATTCACATAGACCTTATCGCCGGGTGCATAGCTTTTTGTATAGTCAAACTCTGTGAAGCCTGCGTTTTTTGCTGCTTCTATCGAGTAATTCACTGCCTCACGCTCAATCTTCGCATTGTTGAGAAAGTTTTTATATTCCTCGCAGAATTCGTCAGCCTTGACGATATCATCTGTGCTTACCTTACGGCAGCCGTTCTTTCTGTTCATAAAAAGCTGCTTTTTAACCTGTGCTGCCTTACTATTTTCTTCATTTGCCATTTTTCGTCTTCCTTTCTTGATTTACTGTATCATTATTACCGCTCAGTCAGCTTTCTGCGCTGAGCAATACTCACGCAAAGGATTTCGCACTCTGCGGAGTGCGATCAGGGACGCCGCAAGCCTTTGAAAAGGCTTGCGCGAAACTTTAAATTTTGTTAAGTTGACACCAATTCTTTTAAGACAGAGAAGTCAATTTCACGTCATAACTGAAATTCAAGGAATCACCAGGTTTAATCAGTGCTTCTTTAATTCAGACTCAGTCTTCACTGTCTAATGTCTGACTTGCCATCGCAGTGTCATCCGTGACATCATTGCCGTTTTCGATATCCTCATAAAGCTTTTTGAAAATACTTTTATTCTCGGCAACTCTTTTTCTGTATTCCTCTGTTTCTTCAACAGGAGCATATTTCAGTGTTTTTCCGTCATCGGAATATTCCTTATTTTCAAGCCATGAATCAACGTTTCCGGGACCTGCGTTATATGCGGCAACTGCCGTATCCTCAACATTATTATATCTCTCAAGCATAAGGGAAAGCAGGTGTGTTCCGTAGTCGATATTTATCTCGGCATTGACAAGATCACCGACCGTATAATCCTTATAGGCATCGTCTACATAATAGGTCTGAAGCCACTCAAAGCTCTCCGGCATAAGCTGCATAAGCCCTATTGCGCCTGCGCCTGAAACAGCTGTCGGGTCAAAATTGCTTTCTGTCTTTATTACGCCGTAAATGAGATACTTATCAACGCCGTATTTCTTTGCAGCTCTTTCTACCTCTGCCTGATATTTCAGCGGATAGCTTGTATAGACATATTTGTCATGTGCCGTTTTCAGACCTACCGCTGCTCCGAAGAAACCGATGAACACCAGCACAAGACACAGCGTCACCATAAATATTTTTCTTTTCAGGCTTGCTTTTCCCGGCACCCTGTGCTGCTTTACCGGCACTGTCCTTGCTTTTGTTTTAGCGTTATTATTCATCAGATGCCTCCTTTTCCTTCAGCCTCAGTAGCTTTGACATTATCTTATCAAGCACTTCTCCGACTGTTTTTTTTACATTGTCAAGACTTTCTGAGCCGTCTATAATGTAATCGCTTTTTTCTCTGAAAAACTCTTCATCATGCTGAGCTTTCATTCTCAGTCCTGCTTCTTCAAGGCTCAGTCCGTCACGCCGGATTATTCTTTCAAGACGAAGCTTCTCCGGTGCTGTAACCGAGATAATAACATCACAGATCAAATCCGCACCGCTTTCAAAAAGCTGGGGCGCATCGAATATTATCATTGAATAGCCCTGAGCCTTCAGCTTCTCAGCTTTTTCCTTCGTATTTCTGATTATATAGGGATGAGTGATACTATTAAGCAGCTCTGTTTTTTCTTTGTCTGAAAAAGCTCTTTTTGCAAGCAGCCTTCTGTCAAGCTCTCCGCTGCTTTTTATTATATCCTCACCAAAGGCGGCTGCAAGCTGAGAAAGGCATCTGCTGCCGCTTTGCACGACCTCTCTTGCAATTGAATCCGCATTAATCACCGCTGCTCCCTTTCCGAGAGCAAGGCTGCAAACTGTGCTTTTGCCTGCGCCTGTCTGACCGGTTAGTCCTATAATGATACTTTTTTCCATACTGACCTCACAGACTAATTATTTTAAAGCCTGATGCTCTTATCACTCTGTTATAGACAGCAAGCCCCACACCGTCTTTTCCGGGACAATGAGCAAATACACGCTCACAGCCCATATCATCCGCCCTGCGGAGTGCAGAAAACAGATTATGTGCATATGCGGTGTAGTCACCCTTGTCACCGATCGGGATGCAAACGCACGAAAGACGTTCCTGCTGTCCATTATAGCACAATGCAGCAGATTTGTCATCCCCGTTATCATTTATATATTTTTCAAAGCTTTCATCATCACCGTCAAGCAGTATTACATCAGCCTTCGGGGAATAATGCTTATATTTCATTCCCGGGCTTGCCGCTGTCTGACCCTTTTCAAGCGGCTCGGTCACTGCCCTGTCGATCTCCACATGACCGATAACGCTTTCTATCTGCTCTGCTGTGATACCGCCCGGACGCAGTATCCTCGGCACTCCGGCGGCAAGGGTAATGACCGTGGATTCAACTCCTACATCGCATACACCGCCGTCTATCACTGCATCTATCCGTCCGTTCATATCCTTCATAACGTGCTCAGCGCTTGTGGGGCTGGGACTGCCGGAAAGGTTAGCTGATGGCGCCGCAAGCGGACAGGAAGCGGAAATAAGCCTTTGTGCGGCAGGATGCGACGGAAAGCGCACAGCCACGGTATCAAGACCAGCGCTGACCTCATCGGGAACAGCAGAAGCCTTCGGCAGGATTATCGTAAGCGGTCCCGGCCAGAAATTCTCTGCAAGAAGCCTTGCCTTTTCCGGGAATTCCCTTACTATGCCATAGATCTGCGATATATCGGAAATATGTACTATCAGGGGGTTATCCATAGGTCTGCCCTTTGCCCTGAAAATATCTGCCACCGCACTGCCGTTGAAGGCATCGGCTGCAAGACCGTATACAGTTTCTGTGGGCATTGCGACAAGACCGCCGTTTTTTATTATCTGTGCTGCCTGTTCCGTCTGTTCCTCGCTCAGTAGCAATGTTTTCATCATTATCTTTCCTCAATACTTTTTTGTCAGGCTTCCCTCATCAAAGGTCGAGCCGGATTCTCTTTTGCTGTCAACATAGAAGTTGCCCTCCTCATTGACATTGGAATCTGTATAAAACAGCGGCTGATCGTTTTCGTCCCTGTTGAGCGCAGGGTCATCCTTTGCAGAAGGAAGCTGTCTTTTGTCAGCCTTGCTGTCATTTTTATTTACTCCGTAATCACGGATATTATATTCCGTATTTACAAAGAATTCATCACCGTATTTTTCGTTGCCCTCATATGTACCCTCCATCTCAAATTTGATATCATCCTTTGTGACCTTCATCTCAGCCTGATATTTGCCCTTTTCGGCTGCAATGGATATATATGCATTCTTGAACAGCTTTGCAAGGAACAGGAACGCAAGTATGACCATCAGGCCTGCCCCGACAAAGGTAGCTACTATTGCCTTCTGACTGTAAGCTGTGTCATATTCAGCAGCATCTATATAAATTCCGAGGAATGCCTCCTTTACAGTAAGGTCAAAGTCGATTTTTTTCTGAAGCTTTCTTGACCAAAGCTCTCTTCTCAGGAATACATCGTAGGAGTTGGTCATTTTCCGTACCTTGCCCTTGAACATGACCGGTTCACCCTTGTTTTGCTGCAGATCAGAAAGCTTCTTATCCATTTTTGTATCAGGCAATGCCCGGAATACAATTATATGTCCCGTATCCGACAGAGAAAAATAAACATTGGTAGGTATTTCACCATTTTCCTTATCTGCGTAGAAGCCTGTCAGTATTTCCTTGATCTCTCCGTGAATGACGTCTCCCTCTTTCAGATCATCATATTGTGCTGACGATACAAAGGGTATGTTATCATCGCTTTCCTCGATCATCCTCAGTCCCTGATAAACCTGAAAAACTGCAACTGCTAAACATAGCGCTGCTATTATGACCCTTGCTATAGCACGCTTTGTACCTGTAAAAACGCTGTGTTTCATTTTGCACTCTCCTGTTTGTTAGTCAATGGTCTGTTCTTCCTTCATTTTCTCAGCTCTGTCAGCAGCTGTAAGTGCATTTATTATTTCATCAAGCTCTCCGTTCAGGATATCGTCAATTTTGTAAAGGGTCAGCCCTATCCGGTGATCCGTAACTCTGCCCTGGGGATAATTATATGTCCTTATTCTTTCGCTGCGGTCGCCTGTGCCGACCTGTGAGCGTCTTTCCTGAGCCAGCTGTCCCTGCTGCTTTTCCCTTTCCGCATCAAGGAGTCTTGATCTGAGGACCTTCATTGCCTTGTCCTTGTTTTTATACTGGCTTCTTTCGTCCTGACATTCGACAACAAGTCCTGTCGGAAGATGGGTTATCCTTATTGCAGATTCGGTCTTGTTTATATGCTGACCGCCTGCTCCGCTTGAGCGGAAGGTATCTATTCTCAGCTCTGACGGGTCGATATTCACCTCAACATCCTCCGCCTCGGGAAGAACGGCTACCGTCACAGTTGAGGTATGTATCCTGCCCTGTGTTTCGGTATCAGGTACTCTTTGTACACGGTGCACCCCGCTTTCAAATTTAAGTCTCGAATAAGCTCCGCTGCCGTTTACCATGAAGCTTACTTCCTTGAAGCCGCCAAGCTCTGTTTCGTTAGCTCCCAGCATATCGCTGTTCCAGCCCTGCTTCACTGCATACATCGAATACATACGGTAAAGCACTGCCGCAAAAAGAGCCGCCTCCTCACCGCCTGCGCCTGCCCTGATCTCAACGATAACATTCCGGTCATCATTCGGATCCTTCGGCACAAGAAGAAGCCGGAGCTGCTCTGTCACCTGCGAGAGCTTTTCCTCCAGCACAGCTATTTCCTCATTTATCATTTCGGAAAGCTCACTGTCCTTTTCCTCTCTCTGCATCTGCTTTGCATCCTCAAGACCGGAGAGACATTCCTTATATTCACGATATTTAAGTGCCACCCCTTCAACCTCACGAAGCTCCTTCATGGTGCTTGTATACCTTTCGGCATCTGAAGCAACAGCCGGATCACAGAGCCTTGCTGAAAGCTCCTCATATTTATTTTCAAAAATCTTCAGCTTTTCAAACATATCATTTCTCCCTGTCGGTTCAGTTTCCGGACTGTTCTTCTCTGTTTATCCTGCGGATATTTTTTTCAGCCTTGCGTCGGGGTATCATAAATTCATGTCCGCATCCGCAGCAGCGAAGCCTGAAATCCATCCCGATCCTCAGAACGGTGAAGCTGCTGCTGTTTTCCTTTCCGCAGGGATGTGCCTTTTTCATCTCGATAACATCATTGACTCTGACATCCATTTTGCCGTCCCCCATCAGACAGAAGCCGGGACCTGCATTTACAATTTCCTCATCTGCTCCCCTCAGCCTTCTGTCAATATCTCATCTGTCATATAATTATAACACCCTTTTCACAATTTTACAACCCACCGGAAACGCTCACTGCGTTCGCTCAAATAATAAAGAATAACAAATAGTGAATAATGTTTACGTATGCCTGCTGCTTTACCATTCAACCAAAAGTAAGCAGCGACATACAAATCTATGAAACATCTTATGGGTCTTCTCTTTTGCCGCGTCCGCATCCTGCGGACGCCCCCGAACAAACCAGCGTATAGTAAGAACCCATAAGTAGAATAACAAATCCGGTGTCAGCTTTTCCTTATTCTGTTCATTTTTTATGCTACGCTTTATTATGGAAACACTGAATAAATAACACCTGAATCCGTGAAACTCATTATTGATTGTTCTGAAAAACCCAGAGATAATGCGTTGTTTTATGCATTTCAGGTTTTTAAGTTGGGACGGCGTCAGGCGTGCTGCGCACGCCTGACGCCTGGCTGAAATGAAAACCCGGAAGGTTTAAAAAAAGATTTAATTCAATTTCACGGATTCAGGTAACATATTGAAGCTTGAACGACTCAGAAGTGTTTCTGCGTGGGGCTTCACCCCCACACCCCAAAGTATCATCTTTTGAACAAAACCTCGTTTGCGATCGCAAATATCTCCCGTGTCACAAGATGAGCCGTAAGATAGTGCGGCGTATCTGCGCTTACAGCACCGCAGGTGAAGCCCTGACGGCTGCATATCAGTCCTGCACGGAACTCGTGATACCAGTCTGTTGCGATCGCAAGCCGGGGGTCAAGCCCGTTGTGCTTTATTATCTCTTCGGAAAAACGTATGTTTTCATTAGTCGTGGTCGATTTTTCCTCAAGATAAAGCCTGTCCGGACTTATTCCCTTTTCCGTCAGATAATTATACATGCACTGCGCTTCGCTGATATCCTCGTGTTCACCCTGTCCTCCGCTGAGTACAGCCTTTGAATCAGGATGATCGCTGAGATATCCGTATGCGGCGTCAAGTCTCATCCTGAGAGTGTGACTCGGCTCTGTTCCCCTTACCTGACAGCCAAGTACAACAAGCGTTGAGCCTTCCTCCGGCGGATTTTTTGCTCCGTGTATCATCAGACCTATTGCCGCTGCACAGTAAATACAGAAAAGTATCAGCAGAACAAATATTATATCCAGTATTATTTTCATTACTTTATTCCCTCTGAGCTTTTTCACAAGCTTTTTTATCGGACTCCAGAAAACCGCTGCTGCACCCGTCAGCGTGAATATCATTATACCCACAACATTCCCGAATGCCAGAAAGCCCGATTCCATATACCAGTATATCATACCGAGCGAGATCATTACAACCGCAGCCCTTATCAGTAACCCGGCGATCCTTGCTCCATTGTTCTTTTTTTCATTATTTTCTGTCATTTTTAAACTTCCTCCGTTTTAATATACTATTTTCCTGTAAGTATGATCCTTATAAATTCAAATAGTTACATTTTTCCATATATTTTACTGCGGCACTATCCTATGATAATAAACTTCAGCTAATGCCTTTCAATTATTGTAAAAAATTGTATTATTTTTTTAAAAAGCTATTGACAAACAAAATATTACAGTTTGTTATAATTTAGTAACAAAAGTTACAATATTTTCATATGTTGAAAACCTTTCAACCATATCCACATCTGAAAAAACCGCTGTTTATCAACTTTTCCACAGAGTTTTCAACAGTTTTACACGGACTTTTCCCCACTTTCAACCGAGTTTTCAACATTTACACTTTGTATAATTCTGATTTATAATTATAAATCAAAATAACAGATTGTAATATTGAAATAATTAATACAAATTGTTACAAAATTTTCCTTGACAAAAAATTAACGTTCCTGTTTTTATTACAAATTACAAGCTATAATAAGGCTTTCAGCGGAATTCGCCAGGCTCGCAACACGTTATCGCTCAGCTTAAGCTGCGCTCTTTGTTCAGAATCTCTGCTTCTGTTGCCGCAGTTCAGGGTTATTTCTGACTTATTAATATATGCTGTACGATCCGGTTTTTTCAGTATTCTGTTCTGCCAGATATAGTTTACACTGCTGATACCGACTGTCTATATTTATTTCAGAAGCCCCCTGAAATATTTTGCACAGAATGCACGGTGAGGATTCCTGCCTGAGCCTTGAAAAACACCATATCCGGGGGATAGAAGCTTAATGTGATAAGCAGAAAGATCATGCAAAGCACTGATACAAGCATCGGTATGCAAAAGCTTTCAACGCGTATCTCAGAGCGGAAAAGCCTGTACGCCGTCAGCTGCGCCGGAAAAACAGAGGCTGCGGCAGTTATCAGAAAGCGCTGTGTCGGAAACAGCTCAGGAATATACTGAAGTATCGTTCCGATAATAAGTGCGCTGAAACACAAGACATACATACCGATCACCTTTGAGCTTACAAAATGCACAAGGGATGGTCTGATGCAGGAAAGCTCTATGAATGTAAAGAAAATATACACCAGCCCCAAAGGTTTATAAAGCTCCCACGGACTGCCGTTTATACTTGATATTATCAGGCTCCACGCTGCCCTGTCTGAAAGAACAATGGAAATGTGGATCACCCATGCGCAGCATATTATTATGACCGCACCAAAAAACGGAAAATACTTTTTCACCGGTATCACCCTCAACTGTAATAACCTTTGCGGAACCACCAGATCAGATCTGTGTTTTCTTTAAAGACTATGTATACGGGCATGACAATATGCATGAAAGGAAAAGGCAGACAAAAGCGCATCTGTGCCCTTTGCCTGCCGGGGATTATTTTATATACTTAAACTTCCAATACCATTTTACTGTTCAATCCATGTATTAATCATACTTTCAACAACTTTTGTTGTTTTATGCATTTCAGTTTTTTAAGCTGCTCACCCGTAAGGTGCAGCTTCTCCCGCCCATCCCCCGTCCCCCTTCCCTTCGGGAAGGGGGACGGCTCCAAGGGACGGCGGCAGGCGTGCACTGCACGCCTGCCGCCTGGCTGAAAAAAACGGAAGGCATTAAAAACGATTTAATTAAATTTCACGGATTCATGTTATATATCAGAAAAGCGAAAGCTTGACTATTGTTTTTGATGAAACCGCTCCTAAAACTCCGTCAACGTCCTTTATTTCAAAGGAAACATAGTTTTCCGGAGAGTCATAGTTTTTGGAAATACCGTCATCCTCATACATAGTATACTCGATATTATCATCAGTAAAGGCGATGATCTCGAACATTGAGGTATCCATCTTATCAGTGCATTCCGAAGTCCTGCAAAGCGGAAGAAGCTTGTTCCTCCTGATGAAAAGCGGAACCTCGTTTACAGCAGCTGTAATATAATGCATACCCTTTTTCATTATCTGATAACGGCGTACCGATGAGGATTTGAATACAACAAGAAGCATATCCTCGGGAAGATAAACATATCTGCCGATAGCATTTGCCTCGTGTATCGGTGCAATCATTATGCTCTCACCAACCATCAGCTGATCTTCTACTGTTCTTGCAAAATTATCGGAAGGATATTCAAATGCAAGGGGCTTGAAAAGCATATCGTTATTCAGACACGCCTTCATATATTCGCTGTAAAGATACGGAATAAGACTATATCTTATTGAAATTATACTCCTGAAATCCTCTGTATTGCCGAGAGAATAGCATTCCTGTCTGCGTGTGCCGATCGCTGAATGATTTCTCATAAGAGGTGTGAAGATACCGAAGCCGAGCCATCTCATAAGAAGCTCCCTTGTGCAGTTGCAGCCAAAGCCGCCCAGATCTGCGCCGCTGTAGATATATCCGCACATATTCAGAGAGGGCATCATCTTTATATTCATTGTAAGATGTGACCACCATGACTGATTGTCACCTGTCCAGATACCGCCGCTGCGGTGGCTGCCTATATATGAAGCTCTTGAAAACAGGAGGATTCTCTTGTCGGGAGCAATCTGCTCAAAGGCATCTGCTGCAGCTCTTGTCATATATGCGCCGTAGAGATTATGCACCTGATCGTGACGTACTATCCTGCCGTCCATATTGTGATAGAAGCTTTCGTAATCCTTCTGTCTGTTTGACAGCCCCATAAGCTTATCCTTAAGCTCAAAGAATTTTCCGGGATCGTTTGTATCAAAGTCAAAGCTGCGGACATATTCCTTAGCCTCGGCTATACCCTCCTCGGTATAGAACATTGCAGGCTCGTTCATATCGTTCCAGAAGCCCTCGATACCGCTGTCGATCAGGCTTTTATATTTTGAGCCGAACCACATTCTTGCACCGGTATTCATAAAATCAGGAAAATGTGTTTTTCCGGGCCATACGCCAGCTACAAAATCCGTTCCGTCAGACTTTTTACAGAAAAGCTGATACTGTCTGCCTTCCTCGTACATCTCATAGCCGTCCTCGATCTTGACGCCTGCGTCGATTATCGGAACAAGACGAATGCCCTGCTCCTTCATTTCATTTACAAATCCGGGGAAATCAGGGAAGCGCTCCTCGCTGACGGTAAAGTCCTTATAATCCTCCATATAATCTATGTCAAGGTAAACTGCATCAAGAGGAATTCCTGCTTCGCGATGTTTTTTTACAACCTCTCTTATCTCATCCTCATTCATATAGCTCCAGCGGCTCTGCTGATAGCCGAAAGCCCACAGCGGAGCAATATAGCTTCTGCCGATAAGCTCTCTGAACTGTTTTACAATATCATATGCGCCTTTGCCCTCGATAACATATATTGTAAAATCAGGACATGACGGCTCGATATTGAGCATTCCGGAGGCTGTATAGCCGATATCAAATTTGACCTCGCTTGCGCAGTCGATAAAAAAGCCTACATTTATCATACCGGAGATCACAATAAAATTATGTGCGCCGTAAAATGATGCCTTATCCTCAGTCTGATTCGGTTCATCCGTACAGAAGCTGCGGTATACAGCACCTCTTTTATTGAGTCCGCCGTTAGCCTCTCCCAGTCCATAGACTATATCGTCATTTTCCATTGCATAATTGAAGATCATCTTATCGTTCATTTCGATCTCACTCAGATACTGAAGCGGGTCCTGCGACTGCTCTACAGGCATAACGACAGCGCCTGTATCTATCGGACTCCCGTAGACAAATTTCTTTATCATATTAAACCTTCTTTCATGCTCCTTATACTTTTCTGCAAAGAAGCTTTTCATTTTTCAGCCTAATGAGCACAAAACATTTCTTGCAGCAGCTTATCATAATAATTACAGATAAATGTCATTCCATTCCTATTGAGTAAATTTCTGCTTCATTTCAGCCTATAAGTATTATAACACAGAAGATTACAATTTTCTACATATTTTTTACATTTTTGTTACTTTTCTTTTTTCTTAAATAAAATCCGCCCTTTCATTCTGAAAAGGCGGTGTACTTTCAGTATTGCGTCACACTGTCCGGGGCTAAAATGTGTACTTTGCGTTCAGAACCTACGGAGCTTTATACCGTACATCAGCTCCGGGATTCAAGATTTGACTCTGCGAAGTCCTCAAGCATTGAGATAAATTCGTTATACTGCTCATATTCGCTCATATCAAGGGATTTGTCACAGCAAATCAGTTCCATTCCGAGTTTTTTATAAAGACCGATAAGTGTATCAGTATAATTTGTCACAGTTCCCTGATCCCGGCAGAACATATTGTCTATCCTTATCAGATAATTCAGCGACAGCGGTACAGAGCTTACAGGCTGATCGCCGGTCATGCCTTCCTTTTCAGAATAGTCTGCCACATCGTCGGAAGTATAAGCTGTATCAAAATATTCGTTTATTGCCACAAGCTCATCTGATGCCATGACACCGTCAGAAATGGTCAGAAAGGCTGCAAACCGGAGAAGATCAGCCTTTACCTCATCAGCAAGCTTATGGCCTGAAGCATCCTCAGGGAATATCATTTCATTTACGTTATCACACGCCAGTAATACATCACTTATCGCATTTTTGATTTCCTGGTTCATTATTTTCCTCCTGTTCTCCATCAAAACAGCTGTCCGTTTTTTATGTGTACATATGGTCAGTACTGGATATAATCATAATCCTCCTTGCGGATATACTCTATCATTTCCTCCCTGCCCTCAACAGTCAGCGGAAAGGTTCTCTCAGACACGATCTCATCAAGGCTTTTTTCATAGCAGTATTCACCGTGCCAGATCTTTACGGTCATTATCTCCTCCTTGGGAGACGGTATGATTATATAATGAAAAAGATAATTGCATTCTGTATAATCATTATCATTTTCAAACCACATTATCTTCGGAAGTTCCTCACAAAGCATATTATTCCTCCTTTTTCCGGAAATGCTGTCAACCTAAAAATATTTAAAGTTTCGCCCGCCTTTTCAAAGGCGGCAGGGTCCATGGGGTGCGGGTGTCCGGTGGCCACCGCTGCGTAGCAGCAGCACCGACCGAACCGGCAGGTGAGACCCAGAGCCCTGGTCGCGCTCCGCAGAGCGCGAAATCTTTCGCATGAGAATCGCTCGTGCCGGGGGTGAATTCAAAAACAGTTCAGTGGACTGTTTTTGAAGAGGGGACGCCCTGCGAAAGAGAGCGTCCCCTTGTAGCAGTCATGAAGATTCTTGCGTTGCTGCCGCAAGGCAGCAACCTAAAAACTTAGGTTAACAGTATTGCCGTTTTTTCAGGTATCAAACAAAACGCCCGGGTCTCCCCGAGCGCTGTGCTTCTGATTAAAGTGCTGCCTTTGCCTTTTCAACAAGTGCTGTGAAAGCCTCTGCATCAGCTATTGCGATCTCTGAGAGCATCTTTCTGTTGAGTGTGATGCCTGCCTTTTTAAGACCGTTCATAAATGTTGAATAATTGATGCCGTTTGCCTTGCAGCCTGAAGAAATACGTGTGATCCACAGTCTTCTGAAATCACGCTTTCTCTGCTTTCTGCCGATATATGCATAGTTGCCGCTCTTCATTACGGCTTCCTTAGCCATCTTGAAGTGCTTGCTCTTTGCACCCCAATAACCCTTAGCGAGCTTTAAAATCTTTTTTCTTCTTTTGCGTGTTGCCAACGCACCCTTTACACGAGCCATTTTATATACCTCCGATAATCTGTTTTAATTAGCTGATTGTAAAAGTCAAAAATCTTTTTATGCGATTATTTTGTATTTACAATTATACATTTTCTCTGTTTTTCAAAGAAATTCAGGTTTCGGCGAGGTGTCTGCCCGCCGAAGGCGGGCAGACGACCTTTCGCCATTTACAATTAGCCATCTGTTTTAATATAAGCTTTCTTTCCTCTTCACGGATATCAGTGATTATTTGTAGGGGATGAGCTTCTTTACTGCTGCAACATTTGTCTTATCAGCAGCTACAGTCTTTCTCAGACCTCTCTTACGCTTTGTTGTCTTTTTGTTGAGTATATGTGACTTATTAGCGTGTGCACGAATAACTTTTCCGTTCTTTGAGAGCTTAAAACGCTTTTTAGCTCCGCTGTGTGTCTTGATCTTAGGCATAACTAAGAACCTCCTTGATTATTTATCTTACTTATTTGTTAGGTCTTGGTGCAAGGAACATAAGCATATTGCGTCCTTCCAGCTTTGCAGGCTTTTCGACTACTGCAAATTCCTGACAAGCGTCTGCGAATTTCTTCATGATCTCTGTGCCAAGCTCAGGATGTCCCATTTCTCTTCCTCTGAAACGGATAGATACCTTTACCTTGTCGCCGCTTTTGATGAAACGCTGTGTATGATTAAGCTTTGTATTGAAATCATGTGTGTCGATATTGAGGGAAAGTCTGACTTCCTTAATGTCAAAAACCTTCTGATTCTTTCTTGCTTCTTTTTCTCTTTTTGCCTGCTCAAAGCGGTACTTGCCGTAGTCCATTATCTTACAAACGGGCGGCTGTGCCTGCGGAGCGATCTTTACAAGATCAACGCCTGCTGCTTCTGCAAGATCAAGAGCCTTTGAAGAAGACATTATTCCGAGCTGTGCTCCGTCAGAGCCGATCACTCGTACTTCCTTATCACGAATTTCCTCATTAATCTGAATATCCTGCTTGCTAATGTTAAAGCACCTCCAAAACAATATCACAACAAAAATAAAGCACGGGCGCAGTCACGTCCGTGCATCAACAGCAAATCCGTCAGTCTGCGAATTGCAGACAGGAAAACTATTGACCCGCAGCAGACGAAACCCTACAGGTGAAGACCCGGAAGCCTTACTTTGTTTTTACCTTAATATCATACCACGCTTTTCTCCCGATGTCAAGGGGTCAGGGATGGATTTTACAATTTTTTGTTTTCTCTTATCAGAGAGCTTACCAGAGCGGCATAGATCACTGCGTAAAGCAGTATACCGATCAGGATCACAAAGAACACTGCACCCTGGAAAACAAAGAAGAAAAGCACCGTCAGGAAAACAAGTACACAAAGATACACACTGCTGAATACTTTTATGCCGGCATTCTTCTTTTTATTCCTTGCTGAATATCTGCCCTCCTCAAGGATACAGCTGATATTTCTCAGCCTTGATATACCAAATACAGCAAGAAAAGCGCCTACGCTGAAAAGCAGCAGAGAAACGAGCTGACAAATAAACACATACATATCCAGCGAAACGTTTTTCACAGCAGAAAGGATAAGATTCTGACACAGAAGCAACACACCGACAGCAATGCAGGCATATCCTGTTATATACATTCTTTTGTACTTCTTTGCAGAACGCTCCTTTTTTTCCTCTGCTACACCTGCGCCGCCGTATTCAAGAATGACCCTTTCTGTCCTGAGTACAGAATATTTCTTTTCAATAACAAAAGAGACAATAAACGCAATAACCGCAGCCGCAAGAATAATTCCTGAAGCAGTCAGCATAATAACGGAAGCTCCCTTATTAACATTTGAAATTGCAGCAGATACAAAGAATAACATTCCGGAGAAAAACATTGCTGCCGCAGATACAGAAGAGATCAGGGTGCTGAGTTCCGTTCTTTTAAAGAATTCTGTCACATCACCCACAGACATTGTTACAGCATCCTCATCAGCATACTCTGATTTTTCTTGAGTCTGTGCTTCGGGCTGAGGTTTTTCCTCCTGCGGAATTTCCTCAATATCATCCCTGAGAAGATAATCTGTACTTACACCGAAAAGCTTACTGAGCCTGAGTATCTTATTCAGATCGGGCACACTCTGTGCTCCCTCCCATTTTGACACAGACTGTCTTGACACTCCTATCTCATTTGCAAGCTCCTCCTGTGACCAACCGTTTTTCTTTCTCAGCATAATAATTTTGTCAGCGAATATCATATGTATTACTCCTTTCAACTGCGGACTGTCCTGTCCGTTCTGTCAAAAGCATATCATAATTGCTCTGATAAGTCTATAAAGCAGACCTGGAAATCTGTCAACCGGTGGTTGCAACCGCATTATAATGCGGAAAATTCCTGTTGCGTGCATAGCACCCTCCGGTTGAACAATAAAAGCGGAATGATTTTAGGGGGCGGCGTCAGTGATAATTCGTTACATTATGCTCCGGTTCAGCAGTAATCAGCAGCAGGCGCTGATACAGTCCTCGCCGTCGCAGGGAGTTTCATCACTGTCCTCTGCAAGCGCTGCCTTTATCATTATCGCACATTCAAGACGCTTCTTTTCAAGCTCGCAGGATGTCTTGTGGGATTTTCTGATATCGCCCTCGTACTGGTAGTTGTTGGCATTGCAGCCGCCGGAGCAATAGAACTTCGCCCAGCAGTCCTTACAGTTTTCCTTGCTGTAAACATTCGCCTTTGCGAAATCCTCTTTCATATCTGTATTGAATGTTCCGTCATGGAGATTGCCCATTTTATAATCCTCATTGCCGACAAACTGATGGCACGGGTAGATATCGCCCTGGGGAGTTACTGCAACATATTCATTTCCGCAGCCGCAGCCCCTCAGACGCTTTATTGCGCAGGGTCCCTGATTCAGGTCTATCATAAAATGGAAGAAATTATAATAATCGCCCTTTTTGCGTGAATTGATTATGGTCTGTGCAAGACGCTCGTATTCCTCGAAAACTCTCGGGAGATCCTCATACTTTATGCTGTAATCAAGCTTCGGGTCAGATACGACAGGCTCGATAGAAAGCTGGTCAAAGCCGAGATCACGGAAATGAAGCACATCCTCTGTGAAATCAAGATTATACTTTGTGAAGGTTCCTCTGATATAATAATCCTTGTCACCTCTGCCCTCTACAAGCTTCTGGTATTTGGGAACGATCACATCATAGCAGCCCTTGCCGTTAGGAGTCACTCTCAGACGGTCATTGACCTCTTTTCTGCCGTCAAGGGACAGAACCGCATTATTCATTTCACGGTTGATATATTCGATCTTGTCATCGTCAAGAAGAAGTCCGTTTGTTGTGATGGTAAAGCGGAAATGCTTGTTATATTTCTTTTCAATGCTTCGTGCATATTCAACAGTCTGCTTTACAACGTCAAAATTCATAAGCGGCTCGCCGCCGAAGAAATCAACCTCAAGATTCCTTCTTGTGCCGGAATTTGCTATTATAAAGTCAATAGCCTTTTTTGCAGTCTCAAGCGGCATAAGACAGCGTCCCTGTCCGAAATCGCCCTTTGCCGCAAAGCAGTATTCGCAGCGGAGGTTACAGTCATGTGATATATTGATACACATTGACTTTACCGGCGCCTTTGTCATCATATCGGCAAACTGCTCGTAATCATCCGGGGAAAACAGCAGACCGTTTTCATAAAGCTCATACAACGCTTCATAGGTATCAGCTATTTCCTCCCTGTCATATTTTCCCTCAAGACAGGCGAAAAGCTGCTCATCGGGCTGTTTTTCCATCGTTTCTGTTTTCTCAAGAATATCAAGTATATCATATGCGGTATCGTCAAGAACGTGTACTGCGCCGCTGTGTACATCAAGGCAGATATTATATCCGCCGAGTTTATATTTATGTATCATTTTCCTGTCTCCTTTTTTCCTTGCGGTTTCATCAATCCGGTATATTCACATCCTCATTACAATGCACAAAACAAAGGGCGAAGCCGATGACACTGCAACGCTGACGCCCTTTGAAGTCTGAAATACCGACAGGTATCTCTACATTGTTTTCAACCAGATTACTTCTCGCACTTCTGGTTAGCCACTGTACATGAAGTCTTGCACGCTGACTGACAGGAAGCCTGACATTCGCCGCAGCCGCCCTTTACAGCTGACTCCTTGAGGTTAGCCTTATTGAGAGTTTTAATGTGCTTAGTTGCCATCCGGATCACCCTTTCGGTTTATTTTTCTTGCAGGAAAGAAGTCTTCTCCTCCTGCCTTCTTTATATTCTAACATATATTCACTCCAAATTCAATTATTTTCTTGATAAACACCTCTTTTAATTAATAACCTGAATCCGTGAAATTGAATTAAATCTTTTTTTAAACCTTCCGGGTTTTCATTTCAGCCAGGCGGCAGGCGTGCGCAGCACGCCTGCCGCCGTC
>CACWVH010000066.1:2286-12799 GCA_902764235.1 uncultured Ruminococcus sp. | reverse complement strand
CGGCGGCAGGCGTGCGCAGCACGCCTGCCGCCTAACTAAAATGAAAACCCGGAAGGTTTAAAAAAACGATTTAATTCAATTTCACGGATTCAGGTTTTACTTAAATTTGAAGCGAAATGCGGGGGCTTTCCGGTCGCCCCCTCACCCCTTCGGTATCAAAAAAGATAATAATATATGAGAAGATTTTAAAAATTGATTTCCGTGGAGTGCCTCCGCTGTCAAAATCGCAGGGTTCGCTGCGCTCTTGCCCACCAGCCGATAAACTCAACTTGCGGTTCAGAATTTCTTCTGACCAATACCTTCATGTCGGCCGATTATAGTTCCTTCAAAACTGTCATATAATCTTCATGAGTCAAGCCAGTGGAACGTAAAATCTCTGAAGCAGCGTAACTAAGCCGCTCACCCTCACACAAAACCTGCCGCCGCTACAAAGGTAAGCGAGCACGCCGAAGGCAGCGCAGCGTGGGAAAGTGAATGCAGTAAGCGAGCACGCACACCGCAGGCGGTGGGCAGCGCAGCGGAGGCAGGGTGGGGTTAAGGAGAGAAGATTTCAAAAGAGGAGAACCTTAAGGGGAGGGGCGTAAGCCCATCACCTTATGGGTCTTCTCTTTTGCCGCGTCCGCATCCTGCGGACGCCTGCTAATAAACCAGCGTAACATAAATTATCAGAATCAGCGCCGGCGTGCCGCCAGCGTGACGCGCCCGGAGGAAGTGCCCTTGGGGTGCTGGACCCTGATTCACGTCTTAGTCAGCCTGAAAAAGTCCTTCTCGGGCGCTGCCAGACCTTTTGAGCCTGAACTACTAAAACCATTTCCCCTTTAAAAGCACCAGAACTATTTTACACAAACCGGCGCCGGTATGATGCTTCACCCGGAAAAATCAGAGAAGAGGTGCAGCAATACGCATTACTGCTCCGATCAGTTTTGTGATAAGATTTTCATGCCTGAGCCTTTCAAGCGTGACAAGCTCGCAGAATTCAAAGGTTTTATCAAAATCTTCATGGATATCCTTTATACACGGCGTTCCTGCCATGTATGCAGCACATTCAAAATGATGATAAAGACTTCTGTAATCAAGATTTATCGTTCCGACTACCGCCTTTATATCATCGCTGAGGAATATCTTTGAATGTACAAAGCCAGGTACATATTCGTATATCTTTACGCCTGCTTCCATAAGATATCTGTAATGATTCTTTGCAAGCAGCCATACAGCCTTTTTATCAGGTATTCCCGGAAGTATGAGCTTAACGTCAACCCCTCTTTCGGCTGCAAATCTGAGTGCTGCCGTCAGCTCGCCGTCAAGTATCAGATACGGCGTCATTATATAGACATATTTCTTTGCACTGTACAATATGTCCATATACACACGCTCGGCGATCTTATGATTATTGAGCGGTGACTCAGCATATGGGATAATACAGCCCTGCGCTTTGATATCCTTGTCATACCTGTTGAAATATACTGAAAAATCCTCCATGCTCTTTGCAGGAGTTTTGACGTTCCACATCTGAAGGAACATCAGCGTATAGCTGTCTACCGCTGAGCCTCTCAGCATTATTGCAGTATCCTTCCAATGACCGAATTTCTCGACCCTGTTGATATACTCGTCAGCAAGATTCACTCCTCCGCAGAAGGCGGTTTTTCCGTCTATTACAAGTATCTTTCTGTGATCCCTGTAATTGTATGAGGATGTGACCACCGGCTTGATCCTTTCCCACACCCTGCATTGTATTCCGATGCTTTTCAGTCTCTTTGAATAATCGTGCGGCAGCTTTGAAAATTCGCAGGTGCCGTCATACATTACCCTGATCTCTACACCCTTTTTTGCTTTTCTTTCCAGAACATCAAGGATCCTTCCCCACATATATCCTTCCTCAATAATAAAATATTCGAGGAATATGAACTTCTCAGCCTTTTCAAGCTCCTCAAGCATTCTCAGGAACTTATCCTGTCCCAGCGGAAAGTATTTTACGCTTACATTATCAAAAACAGCCGTTGAGTCGTACTGTACAAGGTATCTTCCGAGAGCTGCGGATTCATAGTTGATGCTCTCCATTTTTTTCATTGCCTCTTCACTCTGCACCAGAAGACCCGAGCTGTCATTTGTTATCTTTGTCAGACGCTGTTTTATAGTCCCGTAACCCATTTCAATGGATGTCCACACATAAAAAAGCGTTCCGGCAAGCGGTATCAGAGTAATCAGCAATATCCACGAAAGCTTCGCTGATGAATCCATTGGTCTGTTTATAAGTGCGACTATAACTATGATCTCGAAAAATGTCTGGACCGCTATGATGTAATTTCCGATAAGATCCTCGAAGAAAGACCATATTGTCATCATTGCAAGGATCTGCAGGATTATCATAAGTATTATCAGACCAAAGCGGCTGAAAAACACACTGAAAAAACCGCTTTTCCACCTTGACGCAAGAAGCGTCACACGTTCACGGCGCTCCCGTCTTACCCCGCGCCGCTTTTCACGCCGGCGGTTACGTATTTCCTTTTTAAGCTGCCTTCTGTTCTGTGTCTTTACCAAGCATCATCTCCCCCTCTCCTCTTCAGCCGCCGCACGGATAATATCCGTTTTTTCTGCGGACACCTGAGATATTATATAATATGGTACAAAAATATTTTTGACATAGTAATGCCGCCTTAGTCTTTATTTTCAGCTTCAGCGAAGGACAAAAACAGCACTATACACATTTTTCACATAGATAAACTCATTATAAATCACCATATGTATAAAATCAAGTATCATATTTACATATTAATACATTTTTTTCGTTTAATCAGACAAAATAACCGCCTTATCTGTAATAATTTGACTATTACTATTTAAAAATAATAGAAAGTGTGATACAATAAAATAAGTATGGTTATCCGGGGTTCAGATAACCGGAATCATAAATGCCCGTTGAATCACGGACGGTACTTTAACGTAAACGAGGTCTTTTTATGAACAGGGAATACGATGTTCTTATTGCAGGCACAGGTGCTGCAGGTCTTTATGCGGCTCTGCGCTTTCCGGAAAATGTCAGCGTTCTGCTGATCTCAAAAAGAGAGCTTTCTCTTTCAAACAGTTCACTTGCTCAGGGCGGTGTTGCCGCTGTGCTTGATACGATAAATGATGACTATCAGCTCCATATTCAGGATACTCTTACTGCCGGCAAGAACAAAAACAATCTTGCTGCTGTTGAGGTGCTTGTCAAGGAAGGACCATCTGATGTTCTGAAATTAAAGGAGCTTGGGGTCGATTTCGATCTTCTGGAAAACGGCGAAATGCAGAAAACCCTTGAAGCCGGTCATTCACGCCACAGGATCGTTCATCACAAGGATTCCACCGGAAGGGCTATTACCGAAAAGCTTATTGAAACGGTAAAAAGCCGTCCGAATATAGATATTTACGAAAACACCCTGCTCTATAAGCTTGAAAAATGCGAAAACGGATTTCTTGCAGGGCTGCTGACCGAAAGCGAAGGCTCATGTGTTACCGCCGCTCATTACTGCATATTGGCGTCCGGCGGAATCGGAAGGGTCTACCAGTATACTACAAACTCTGCCATTGCAACCGGCGACGGCATTACCTTTGCCCATATGCTTGGGGCAGATATAAAGCATCTCAGCTGGATACAGTTCCATCCCACTGCCTTTGCTGCCGAAAATGACAGAGAGAGGTTCCTCATAAGCGAAGCTGTCAGAGGTGAGGGCGCATATCTTCTCAATTGCGAGGGCAAGCGCTTTGCACACAAATATGACGAGCGCGGAGAGCTTGCACCGAGAGACGTGGTCTCAAATGCGATTATGCTTGAATCAATTGCCACAAACAGCGAAAAATTCTATCTTGACATAACTCACAAGGATCCTGAATTCATCAGGGAGCGTTTCCCGATGATATATAAAAAATGCCTTGAGGAAAATATTGACATCACAAAGGATCATATTCCTGTATTCCCCTGTCAGCATTATCTCATGGGCGGAATTGATGTTGATCTTAACGCAAGAACTACCGTTGACCGCCTTTATGCTGCCGGAGAATGCAGTCATACCGGTGTTCACGGTGCAAACAGACTTGCAAGCAATTCTCTGCTTGAGGCTCTTGTTTTCTCAAGAAGGGCTGCGGATGATATATTAAAACGTATGCAGACAGACAATAACCAGCCCTTCGGAGATCACCGGACAGAGGATGAGCTTTCCGGCAGACAGCTGCCCCACGGCTACCGCACAGAGATAAGACGTCTGATGCAGGAATGTCATTTTGTCATTAAAAAGCCCGAGGCTGTTCCTGCAAATCTCGAAAGAGCAAAGGAAATACTCAGAGATCTTACAGAGGGCGGATATGAGATAAACCGTGACTTTGTGGAAGCAAGAAGTCTTGCAACAGTTGCAGTTATCGTACTTGAGGAGGTAATGAAGGAAAATGATACTGAATAAATTCTATGTTGAGCAGATCATAAAAACTGCTCTTACCGAGGATATTAACTACTGTGATGTAACAACAGACTATCTGATACCTGCCGCTCAGCAGGGTACAGGCAGACTTATGGCAAAGGCAGACGGTGTTGTCTGTGGCGTTGAGGTTGCTGCAAAAGTCTTTACAATGCTTGACAGTGATACGAAGATCGAAATACTTAAAAACGACGGTGATGAGGTTCATTACGGCGACGATATAATGAAGCTTTCGGGAAAGACCGCCGTACTTCTCAAGGGCGAGCGTACTGCCCTGAATCTTATTCAGCATATGAGCGGAGTTGCAACGGCAGCAAACAAATATGCAAGGATAGTCGAGGGCACAAGGGCATCCATTGCAGACACAAGAAAGACACTGCCGGGTCTGCGTCCGCTTCAGAAATATGCTGTAATGTGCGGCGGAGCAAAAAACCACCGCTACAATCTTTCAGACGCTGCTATGCTCAAGGATAATCACATTGATGCGGCAGGCGGAATCACAGCCGCTATCACAAAGCTCAGAACAAAGATCGGTCATATGACAAAGATCGAGGTAGAAACAAGAAACCTTGAGGAGCTTAACGAAGCTCTTGAGGCAGGAGCAGATATCATTATGCTTGACAACATGAGTCCGGAGCTTATGAAGCAGGCTGTCGATATCACCGCAGGCAGAGCTGTTCTTGAAGCATCGGGCGGTATCACGGATGAAACACTGCGTGCAGTTGCCGAAAGCGGAGTTGACATTATTTCCGTCGGCGCTCTTACCCATTCGGTAAAGGCATTTGATATTTCTATGTACATCAGCTGAGGTATGAATGAAGATTATCAATAAAGATATTTACAGTGAACTCAGAGGCTCCGTCCTCCCTGTCGTGATATACGGCACGGGGAACGGAGCCGATAAAATAATAAACGAATTTGACCGCAGGGGCATTAAAATATGCGGTATTGCTGCAAGCGATGATTTCGTCAGAGGTCAGAGCTTCCGGGGCTTTACCGTGAAAAAGATATCCGATTTTGAAAGGGAATACGATGATTTTATCATTATAACCGCCTTCGGCACATCACTGACAGATGTTATAGAGCGTATTTTTTCCCTTTCTGAAAGACACACCGTTCTGGCGGCAGATGTCCCGGTATACGGCGAAAACATATGGGATATGGATTTCTACGAAGAAAACCGTGAGGATATCGAAAGGGCATATGAGCTTTTCGCCGACAGCCGCTCAAAGGATGTATATGAAAAGCTGATAAATTACAAGCTCAGCGGAAGGCTTTCATATCTTCGCTCTGCTTACAGTGACAAGGACGAGGTTTTCCGTGAGATACTCTGCCTGTGTGACAGTGAAAGCTATCTTGATCTTGGCGCATACAGAGGAGATACCATAGACGAGCTTCTTCATTACACCGGCGGAAAATACAGTCATATCACAGCCCTTGAGCCTGACAGAAAGACCTTTGCAAAGCTGAAAGCCCATGTGAGAGAAATGAAAAATATCCGTCTGTACAGAATGGGCATATGGTCGGACGATACTGACCTGCCCTTTGACGCTTCTCTCGGAAGAGGGTCAGGAATACGTCAGGGCGGAAGTGAAATGCTTGCTGTTACGAAAATTGATACGCTGTATCACACAAAAAGGCTCAGCTATCTGAAAATGGATGTTGAGGGCTGTGAGCGTCAGGCGATAATCGGAGGAGTGCAGACCCTTCGCCGTGACAAGCCGAAGCTCAATATCGCAGTTTATCACAGAAGCGAGGATATTTTTTCCATTCCTCTGCTTATTTCATCAATTGTCCCGGATTACAGGCTTTATCTCCGTCAGCACCCGTATATCCCTGCATGGGATCTGAATCTTTACGGAATATAAAGAAAAGCACAGCTATGGAGCATAACCATACCTGTGCTTTCTATATTTTTATTTGATCTGTTTTTTATATGTAATGAGCATTCCAAGTCCGCCGAAAGCAATAATATATCCCGTATTTACTGCTATGCTTATCCACAGATCGACACCTCCGCTTCCTGTGAACAAACCGGTAAAGGATGACAACGTTGAGGGAAGCCAGTATTGCAAAAATGTAATATAACCATTTGAAAGAGCTTCCGTAATTTTTTCGTTATCATGTGCAGCGGCACTTATAACCGCTGTTAAAACACCAACAAACGAACTTACAAGACCGGGTACGAAAATCCCCAGCACAATGCCGAGACCGGTTTTTCCGATCAACTCGGCCACCATAAAATAAAACGCATGGGCACCCATAATAACGAAAAACTGCTGAACTATGAAAAGTACAATGTCAGGCTCAGTCTGAATCTCTCCCATTATATCAAATAACGATGAGTTACCCGGTTTAGAAAACAACAGACCGCATATAATTCCAAAAAGAATAATCAGAGCATACATAATCGCAGTTGCCGATGCAGATGCAAGGAACTTTGCCAAAAACAGCTTGTATCTGGGATATCCGAGGGAATAGATGGTTTTGATCGTTCCCCTCGCCTTGTCCTCACAGACAAAGATTGATGTGAATACTACGGAAAGTGTCGTAAGGTTTGCAACACTTATCATACTCTGAAGTACACTGTAAAGCGTTATCTGATAATTATAATCCTTGCTGAAATACTCCGTACCTGTGATATAGAACATGAACAGCACGGGAACAGCAACGATTCCAAGACAAACATACAGACTGACTCTCAGGAACAGCCGTCTGAATTCAAATTTCAAAAGTCTATGCATACTGTCCCACCCCGCTTCCTACGTTGAGCATACCCATACGGTTAAGCAGATATTCCTCGTAGCTTATCCTGTTGATGCCAAGCTCGCTGACCATTACGCCCGAAGTGACAAGCTCAGTATTAATTTTAGCGGAAAGCGCCGGATCGGCAGGGATCGTCAGCGTATTATTATCGACAGTAATATTTTCAATAGAAAACTTTTCTTTGAGAACACTGAGTGCCTTTTCCGGCTCGCTGCATTTTACAACAACATTGAAGCCGCACCGTGCTTCAAGCTCCTCAGCCGTTATCTCCTCAAGCAGCATACCGCAGTTAATAATACCATAAACATTTGAGATCTTTTCAAGCTCTCCGAGAAGATGACTCGAGATGAAAAACGTCACTCCTCTTTCCTTATTGATGAACTGTATTATATCACGCACATCCCTCATACCCATCGGATCAAGACCATTCACAGGCTCATCAAGTATCAGAAGCTCGGGATTTCCGAGAAGTGCAATTGCGATCCCGAGTCTTTGCTTCATTCCCAGGGAAAACGCGCCGACCTTTTTATTTCCGACTCCCTCAAGTCCCACCATTCTCAGATAAAACCTGATATCCTCGTCTGTTCCTCCGCAGATTATCGAAAAGCGTTTCATATTTTCATATGCCGTACAGGCTGTATACAGTCCCGGAGCCTCGATCAGCGAGCCTACCCGGTTCAGACTTCCGCTGGTTCTCGGCATACCGAACAATTCGATCGCACCCTCGCTTGGCGTGACAAGATCGAGTATTGCTTTCATTGCAGTAGTCTTTCCAGCTCCGTTCGGACCGATAAAGCCGTAAATATCGCCCTTTTTTATACCCAGATTGACATTATTCAGAACGATCTTATTTCCGTACTTCTTTGTCAGTCCATACGTTCTCAGTACATACTCTTCCACTTTATCATCTCCTTATCTTCTGTATGCTTTCCCTCTGGAATTACATTACAGATCATAATCATATTTTATTATACTTTATCAATTACAAAAAGACAATAGAATATCACAAGATTTTGCTGCCCTTACTCTTGCCGGCGTGCCGCCGGGGTCGCGATTCACTGCTTAGTCAGCCTTATAAAGTTTTTTCCGGTCTCTCCCGCACCCCTTCGGTATTAAAAAGCCATAATTAAAAGCATTCCCTCCCATGTGTTGTACACAGGAGGGAAATTATTATCAATCAATTTTTTCAAATCTCGGGATCTGCTTGCCGTCTTTGTCAACATACTGATAGAAGATAGATACAGGTCTTGACCAGATCCTGCCTTCTCCGCCGATCTCCTTATAGATCACAAATTCCTCAGAGGTCTCTGTGTCCTTGGCAATACAGATGAATTCATATTCGCCGCCCTTGAAATGACGGTATTTTCCCGGCTCACCTATCTGCGGCAGGGGCTTTACAGCCTCCTCATGTGCGATAGGCTCAACAGCTGTCTGAGCCTGTGCTTCTGCCTGACTCTCAGGAACTTCTGCAAGAGTATTCTCAGGATATTCCGGAGCGTCTCCGCCGGTGAGTACAAGGACTCTTGTTCCGTGTGCAGGTATATTTATGCTTGTATGGCTGCCGTTTACATCAAATGCTGTCTTTCCGTCAAAAACATCATAAAGCTTCACTCCGCCGTCTGTATGGAAATCAGTATTGAAATCATCGCCGGAGAGATTGACGGCAATATATATTGTCTCATCCTCGAATTTACGCTTGAAAACAAGCTGCTCATTGCGGATGACCGTATTTTCAAAGCTGCCGTATTTGAGAGCCTTATATTTTCTGCGTACCGCACCCAGTCTGCAAACATGACGGTAAAGCTCATTGTCCTCGATATCATCCACATTGATACAAGGACGCAACGGATAGTCATGGTCGGTATTATTTTTCTGACCCTTTATACCCCATTCACTGCCGTAATATACAGAGGGTACGCCCGGCATGAAATATGCCATTGTAAAGCAGTTGCCTATATTTTCGGATTCCCTGACGGTGCTTGCAATCCTGTTGACATCATGGTTATCCACAAAGTTATAGGTATATATGTTATGATAGATACCGCCGTTTGCAAACTGACGGTTAAGTGAATGTGCTATCTCGAAATAGTTATGGTCATTATGTGAGGAATATATTCCCTTATAGCATTCGTAGTTCGTGCAGGAATCAAGAAGATCAGGATTTGCAAGTCTTGCATAGTCTCCGTGTATTATCTCTCCCATAAGCCAGAAATCCGGATTCTTTGATTTGCAGAAATATTTCAGCTCTCTGAGGAAATCCTGATCCATGCAATAAGCAACATCAAGACGCAGACCGTCGATACCGAACTTCTCCATCCACATTGCGACCGCATCAAAAATATGCTTTTTAACGTCAGGGTGACGCAGATTCAGCTTTACAAGATCGTAATTGCCTTCCCAGCCCTCATACCAGAACGGATCGCCCCACGGGCTGTTTCCGCCGAAATTGAGATTCTGGAACCATGAGCAGTACGGTGAACCCTGCTTTTTCTCCTGGATATCACGAAATGCCCAGAAGCCTCTGCCGACATGGTTGAACACACCGTCAAGCACAACTCTGATACCGTTTTCATGGAGCTTCTGACAGATCCGTGCAAAGCTTTCATTATCACCGAGACGGTTGTCTATATTATAGTAATCATTTGTATCATATCCGTGAGTGGTGGACATAAACACTGGTCCGAAATAAACGGCATTGACATTCATTTCCTTGAGGTGAGGAATAAAATCCACTACCTTGTCAAGTCTGTATTCAAGATTACCGTCATTGATCCTTGGCGCTCCGCAGAAGCCAAGAGGATAGATGTGATAAAAAACCGATTCGTTTACCCAATACATTATATGTTCTTTCCTTTCCTTATACCGGCGTGCCGCCGGTGTCGCAATTCATGTCTTTGTCATTCTGAAAAAGCTTTCCAGGGCACCGCCCGTTTTTTGAGCTTTAACTGCTAAAACCATTTCTGTTTTAAAATTACAGTTTTTCACACAAACCGCTGTGATGCAATGAGTTGTATTCAGAATAGTCCTGCAACTTTTTTAGTATAGCATACTTTTACAAGAAACGCAATAGTTTTTTAGATTTTTTGTGCAAAACAACAATCATTTATCATATTATAATTCAGAAAACTTATCAGGTCACAGAAATGTGAAACATTATTAATCTTAATAACTTAAACTTCTCATACCATTTTACTGTTCAACCTGAATCCGTGAAACCAAGTGTTGATTGTTCTGAAAAACCCAGAGGAAATGCGCAGTTTTATGCCTCTCGGGTTATTTGGTTGTTCACCCATAAGGTG
>CACWVH010000066.1:0-2278 GCA_902764235.1 uncultured Ruminococcus sp. | reverse complement strand
TGCGCAGCACGCCTGCCGCCTGGCTGAAATAAAAAACCGGAAGGTTTTAAAAAACGATTTAATTCAATTTCACGGATTCAGGTTCAATTCAAGTATTAATTTTACTTTCAACAACTTTGGTTGTTTTCTTTTCGCCTGATAATAAGCCGGCTATTTCGACAGTATAATATCAAGTGGGAAGTCTGAGTTAATAAAAAAAGCGGCTGCACCCGAAGGCGTGCCGCAGATTTTTTATCTGAATTCATTGCCGTACTCAAGAATGTAGATTGTAACATCTCTTCTGCCGAATACGCAGCATTCATCATATGTGGGATAGAAAAGATCAACAAGGATCAGGTTTTCCATAAGTCCGCCGCCTGTATCACCTGCAACTGCATCACCGTAGATGACCTCGCCGTCATTTGATACAATATAAAGCTTTGAACCGTAGGGAATTACATTAGGATTAACTGCTACAACTCCGTACTGTGCGTCACGGCCTGTTGCTGTTGAAGCACCTGCATCTGCATAATATGCTGTACCTGAACCGGTCATTACGTCAACATACTCACGCTCATTGCCGTCTGCATCAACAAATGTCTTGCCGTCACCGTTGTCCACGACCTCAGTTTCGTTCTCTGTATTTGAGAAATGGTCAACCTTCTCGGCTGTGCCCTTAAGTACCACCTTATCAACAGGTTCGCTGACAACCTCACTGCTTACTTCCTTTTTGGATGTGAGCTTGCCGTTAACATATGTCTTTTCAACAGTTATTTCCTTAACGCCCTTTTCACCCTCGGTATCGACCTTTGTCTCACCCTTGAAAAGTGTTGAGCTTTCCTTTGTAATTGTCTTGAAGCCGATCTCCTTCTGCTCGACATCAGAAACAACAACTGTTCTTGTGATAACTATATTCTCATTATCTCCAATCTCTTTTTCAAGATCAGCATTGAGAGAATCATACTCTGTAAGCTGGATATCAAGATAAGCAAGAACGCTTTCTACTGTTCCGGCAGGAACCTTCTTATTGATCTCCTTGCCTCTGAGATTGATCTTGACAGAATACCATACGATATCGTTATTTACGTCATTATTAGTGCTGACCTCCGGAGCCTGCTCGTCTTTTACGGCATCCTCTGAAGCGTCCTTTACAGCTTTGTTTTCATTCTTCTTTGCTGCAAGCGCAGGAGCTTCATTTTCCTTTACATTCATTGCAAAGCTTTTTTCATCTGAGCCGGCTGCATCAAAAACCTGAAGGACCTTTTCGCCTTCTGCATTTTCAAGGGCTGTACAATCAATATTAATGATCTCTTCTTTATTTTTCTTTTCTTCTGATTTGCTGTCCACAACAACGTCAGGATCGCTGACTTCAAAAGTCTGAGTCAATGCTGCTACGGAAGCTGCAGCTGTCAAGCAAACCGTTCCCATTAATATAAAGGTAATTGCTTTTTTCAGTCTGGATAATCTTCTCTGCTTATGACTACTCATAAATAAAAATCTCCTTGAATTATTTGCCGTGCTGTCTGCACAGCGTAAATTAATTGCATTGTTGTTATTATAAGCCACAGAACGAAAATCGTCAACCAAAGAAAATGCCAGAAATTTGTTTATTTTGACGAAGCCGCTTTCAAAAACCTCCTTTTTTCCCCTTTATACTCGCCTTTATTTTTCTTTTAAAAAAATAAAAAATTAAAAAACTGTGCAAAAAGTAGAATTCACTATTACAATAATGTAATAAACTCTGTAATAAGATTTCAAGCCGTAATTCAATTGATTTTTTAAAAAAGCCTTTAATAATGCGGTTTCCTGTATATCCGTCAGAAGCTTCCTTCCATAATTTTCCGGTCACAAATTGACCCGGATGTTATAATTATTACATAAAAAATAACATTTTCCGACAAATGTAATATTTTTCCTTTTGCCGCAGGAAATACGAAAATTCGTGTAATAATGCCGTTTTTCAGCACAAAAACACAATAAATTGTATTTTCGGCACCTGTCAGGATGCATTCCGTCTTTGTAACAATTTTGAAACAAAATTAAAAAAACGACGCTGCATGAACTGCATACAGCGTCGATAAATATGATATTCTATAAAACGTCGGGCATTCATCAATACCCTCTCAGCAGGTGTTTCCTGAGTGATTCATTTTACTATATCCTGAATCCGTGAAACTCATTATTGATTGTTCTGAAAAAACCAGAGATAATGCGTTGTTTTATGCATTTCAGGTTTTTAAGTTGTTCACCCATAAGGTGTAGCTTCTCCTGCCCATCCCCCCGTCCCCCTTCCCAAAGG
>CACWVH010000065.1 GCA_902764235.1 uncultured Ruminococcus sp. | reverse complement strand
TCGAAAACCTGATCTCAATGATCATGCTTCGCTACGGCGGGCTGCCTGTTTCCCTGCCGGGAAGATGATTCTTTACCCACACTTTCTAGGGATGGCTCAGAGTTTTTTGTAATATTTTTTAAAAATTTTTATGATTTTTGATTTTTTTTGTAAATCAGGAATTATAATAAATGTTAATCAATCGCAGCTCCTGAAAAATGATAGTTTCAGGAGCTGCGATCAGTCATTGAGCGGTGATAATATTACCGAATTGTTTTTTCTGCTTTCTTTCATATCGATTATTCTCTGGTTTTCGGAGCCTTTGAATCTTAACATAAGATTTCTCTTTTCAAGAATGAATCTTCCGTCTACTAATATATCTGTATTATCAAGTATCTCATCGGTACATTCGATATAACGGCACCCGCCGGGAACGAGATCTGTATCATATGTAAAGCCGGTATATATCCAGATATTTCTTTCCGGAAGCTCTTTTTTCATGCGGCGGATGAGTTTTACTAATTCTCTTTGATTTGGTTGTTCAAAGGGTTCTCCGCCCAGAATTGTAAGACCGTTATAATATGGCTTTGAAAGCTCCTTGATAATAAAATCTTCATCCTCGATTGTATATGGCTTTCCGAAATCAAAATCCCATGTCTGCGGCTGAAAGCAGCCCTTGCAGTGATTTGTGCAGCCTGAAACAAACAAGCTCACCCTGAGACCTTCTCCGTTTGCACAATCATCTGTTATGATCTCTCCTATATGCATATCTGATGACCTCCATTAAATAAGGTGTTTCATAAGCATATTGTTAATGAAACACCTTACATCTGTTTAATTATGAATGGATATTGCTTTTAACTGTTGACTGAATCTCAGGATTGAGTTTTCCGATCGAAAGGTGCAGCACCCTTTCCTTTATTTCTTGTGTTCTCCCTTGATTCCAAAACTGCGTACCTATATATCCGCAGGTTCTGCGGGCAACATTCATTTTGTTTTCATCTGTATTGCCGCAATTCGGACATTTCCAGATAAGCTTTCCTGTTTCATTCTTAACGATCTGAATCTCTCCGTTGTATCCACAGCACTGACAGAAATCGCTTTTGGTGTTAAGCTCAGCATACATGATATTATCATATATATACCTGATAACCTGCATGACGGCAGGTATATTCTGCTGCATGTCAGGAACCTCAACATAGGAAATAGCACCTCCGGGCGATAGAGCCTGGAATTCAGATTCAAATTTGAGCTTGTCAAAAGCACTTATTTCCTCTGTGACATGGACATGATAGCTGTTTGTTATATAATTTTTGTCTGTAACACCTTCGATGATACCAAAGCGTTTCTGAAGGCATTTTGCAAATTTATAGGTGGTACTTTCAAGCGGTGTACCATAGATACTATAATCGATATTTTCTTCTGACTTCCATTTTGCACAGTATTCATTAAGCTTTTTCATAATTTTGAGGCCAAGCTCTTTTCCATCATCCTCAGTCAGCTTTTTTCCTGTCAGACTGTATACACACTCCCAAAGACCTGCATAGCCGAGAGATAATGTAGAATAACCTCCGTAAAGCAGCTTGTCTATCACTTCACCCTTTTTAAGTCTTGAGATCGCACCGTATTGCCAAAGGATCGGAGCTGCATCGGAATGTGTGCCGAGAAGTCTTTCATGTCTGCATCTCAATGCTCTGTGACAAAGATCCATACGTTCTTCAAAGATCCTCCAGAAGGCATTCAGATCCTTATTCGCGCTGAGTCCTATATCTACGAGGTTGATAGTTACAACGCCCTGATTGAAACGACCGTAATATTTCGGTTTGCCTTCTTTGTCGATATAAGGAGTGAGGAAGCTGCGGCAGCCCATGCAGGTATAGCAATGACCTTCCCCGTTTTTATCAATTTTATTGTTGAGCATTACTTTCTCGGAAATATAATCCGGAACCATTCTTTTTGCAGTACATTTTGCTGCAAGCTCAGTAAGATAATAATATGGGTCTCCCTCATGTATATTATCTTCCTCAAGAACATAAATGAGCTTTGGAAACGCCGGGGTTATCCATACACCGGCTTCATTCTTGACGCCTGTATATCTTTGTCTGAGTGTTTCCTCAATTATCATTGCAAGGTCTTTCTTTTCTCTTTCGTCCTTTGCTTCATTAAGATACATAAAAACTGTAACGAAAGGAGCCTGACCGTTTGTTGTAAGAAGAGTAACGACCTGATACTGTATTGTCTGAACGCCCTTTGTTATTTCTTTTCTCAGTCTTTCCTCGACTATTTTATCTATCATTTCCTGAGAGATACTTACTCCCATTTCCTTAAGCTCTTCAAGGAACTCTCTTTTTATTTTTTCTCTTGAAATCTGTACAAACGGTGCCAGATGAGTAAGGCTGATACTCTGTCCACCATACTGGTTGCTGGCAACCTGCGCAATAATCTGTGTTGCAATATTGCAGGCTGTAGAAAAGCTGTGAGGCTTCTCAATAAGTGTTTCACTGATTACTGTACCATTCTGAAGCATATCCTCAAGATTTACGAGATCACAATTATGCATATGCTGTGCAAAATAATCAGCATCATGAAAATGAATTATGCCCTTTTCATGTGCTTCTACAATATCCATCGGAAGAAGAAGCCTTCTTGTAAGGTCCTTGCTTACCTCTCCTGCCATATAGTCACGCTGAACACTGTTAACAGTAGGATTCTTATTTGAATTCTCCTGCTTAGCTTCTTCGTTATTGCATTCAATAAGACTAAGTATCTTATTATCAGTTGTGTTTGACGAACGGATAAGTGAACGGGTATATCTGTATCTTACATAGTTTTTTGCAAGAAGAAATGCACCCTTTGCCATTATCTGATCCTCTACCATATCCTGTATCTCCTCAACGGATACAGCACGATCCATACGGCTGCACTTGTATTCGACATATTCAGCTATGTCACGAATCTGTTCATCACTGATCTTTCCGTTTTCTGTAGCATTGTTTGCTTTTGAAATGGCTTTTACGATCTTATTGATGTCAAAATTCTCTTCCGAGGAATTTCTCTTTATTATTCTCATAACTTAACATCTCCAAATAATAATTAGTGTACTTTACTTTGCGGTGCGTGATTCATATTGTATTACAAAGTTTTATAATTGTCTGTTGCAATTGCAACTATTTTATGATATTATACTATATATAGCGTTATGCACAAAAAATAACCACGAGATATAGAGGTAAAAAATGAATAAATATTCTATACTTAACAATGTCAATCAAAATGATTTTACAGAAATCAGTCTCTGTCTGTCAGCGGAAACCAGATCTTTTTCTAAAAATGATATTATCATGCGCCAGACGGATGAAAACGATAATGTAGGGATCGTGAAAAAAGGTCTGATATGTCTGATAAGCATAAGTGAAGACGGAGAAAAAAGCATCATTGATTATTATGAAAGAGGTTCAATATTCGGAAAGGGTTTTACTCCGGATTCATGTGTAAATCTCCATTATATTATCGCTAAAGAGGATTGTGAGGTGACATTATTTTCCTACAGCCGTTTGATGAGCTGCTGCAGCAATAACTGTGAAAAGCACAGAGAGATCATCAATACTATAATAATCAATTCATTCAAACGCTGCCAGATGCATATTGATATTCTTACAGGAAGATCTATAAGGCGTAAGCTTATTACATATTTCAGATATATGAAGGAGCTAAAGGGAAATGACAGCTTCGATATTCCCGTTTCTCTTTCGGACCTTGCTGATTATCTTTCTGTTGACAGAAGTGCTATGATGAGAGAGATTAAAAAAATGAAAAATGAAAATATCATTATTGCCAATGGCGGTAGAATCACATTTTCAGACATATAATGATTTTTGCGTACGCATAATATTATAGCCCAATAAAAATAACATTTATTATCCTAAAAAGAAATATAATGGAGAATTCTTTACACAATACAATATATTGCACAGCAAAACCGACAAATATGCAACCTGATTTTTTACATCAGATTTAATTGCATATTTATCGGTCGTTATTAAAGGTATTCTTATGAGCCGAGTTTATGTATTTTCTGTATCCGGAACTGATTCATCATTTACCTGTTGGGATACAGAAGAACCATTATCTTCCGATATATCAACGGAGCTGCCTGTGGATACAGCTGCTGTTGCCTGTGATGCAGCGATGAGCACTGCGATTGCAATTGCTGAAGCTTTTCTTTTATAGTTTGTCATAGGTAACTCCCCTTTTTAATATGATTCCGGTCGGTCAACTGCCGGTGTTTTATCTTGATTCAAGTATACAAGGACATTTTAGAATACATTTTAAATGAATTTGAAGTAATATTAAAGCTTAACTGTAATTTTTTTAAGCTTATGTACACAATGAAGATTATGAGCGGAATTAATGCAAATGATGAATAAAAATACCTGAATATTCATTTTTAAAATATTTTAAAAAGAAGATATTACAGTTTTATCGGCATTAAGAATATGATCCTTATGGATTATTACGAAACTGTCAACGGTTTTGCATGAAGATTTATCTTATACATTCCTGTCATTATTAAAAATTCTTCCATATCTTACAATCGGAGAATTCATTAAAACAAAGGAGATTTCAAATGAAAAAAACCAGAACTATCATATCCCTAATCATAAATATTATTATTGCAGTTGTTACAACAGGAATTGTTATTTCTTATTTTCTCGGAAACACCGGTCCTCTCATACAGTATGGATACGAATCATTTCAATTCTTTACAACTGACTCAAATATAATTGCAGCAGCAGCTTCAATATGTATGGCGGTTTCAGATATATGTATACTTAACGGCAAAATCAGCACTTATCCGGCAACGATACGTATATTCAAATATATTGGTACGGTTTCAGTTATGCTTACTTTCTGTACAGTAACGTTTTTTCTAATGCAGATTTATGGACCCGCAGCTTTGTTTTCCGGAACTTCGTTTCATATGCATTTATCTGCTCCATTATTATCTGCAATTTCATTCTGTCTGATTGAAAGTGACGAAAAGATACCTTTCGCCGGTTCACTGACAGCTATTGTTCCTATGCTTATGTATGCGGTAGTGTATATAATAAATGTCGTATTTATCGGAGCAGAAAACGGAGGATGGAACGACTTTTATTCATTCAACAGAAATGGGACATGGTACATTACTGCCCCGATAATGCTTTGTGCAACTTATGTGATCTCAATAATTATTTTACTTATACATAATTTTACATATAAAAAATTGCATAGCAAATAGAAAAAGAACACCCGGCTATGAAGAATTGCCAGGTGTTGACTGTTATTATTTTGTACCGAATATTCTGTCCCCTGCATCTCCGAGTCCCGGACATATATATGCATTTTCATTGAGGCATCTGTCAAGCGCACCGATATACAGCTGAACATCAGGATGTTTTTCAGAAAAAGCTTTGACACCTTCAGGTGAGGCTATAATACACATACACTTGATCTGTTTTCCTCCCTTGGCTTTGATCTCGTTTACAGCGTCAATCAGAGAACCGCCGGTTGCAAGCATCGGATCAACAACGACAATTAATCTCTCTTCAATAAACTGAGGAAGCTTACAGTAATATGGATGCGGTTCATGTGTGATCTCATCTCTGTACATTCCGATATGTCCGACCTTAGCATTCGGAACAAGTGCGAGTATTCCGTCCACCATTCCGAGACCTGCACGAAGAATCGGCACAACTGCCGGTTTTCTTCCGTCAAGTATTGGCTGAACAGTATCTTCTATCGGTGTTCTGATCTCTGTATTCCTTGTTTTCAGGTCTGACAGCGCTTCATATCCCATGAGCATTGAAATTTCTTCAACAAGCTTGCGGAATTGATTTGTACCGGTCCTTTCGTCCCTGAGCATTGTGATTTTATGCTTTAATAGCGGATGATTCATATAAAATACGTTTGACATTATGATTCTCCTTTGAGTTTTTTAATTTATCCTGAATCCGTGAAATTGAATTAAATCTTTTTTTAAACCTTCCGGGTTTTCATTTCAGCCAGGCGGCAGGCGTGCGCAGCACGCCTGCCGCCGTCGGGATGGGCAGGAGAAGCTGCACCTTATGGGTGAACAACTTAAAAACCTGAAATGCATAAAACAACGCATTATCTCTGGGTTTTTCAGAACAATCAATATTGAGTTTCACGGATTCAGGTTTATTATATCAGAATGATTTTGAATTGTCCATAAAAACAACATTTATTACCAACTTAAGATCGTAATAAAATAACCGAAAATGTCAATAATAATATTACAGCAGAAAAAAACAGTATGTGATAGAGTTAGTAAAACACTTTTCGGCTGAGAAGGAGTTTTCTGATTCTGTTGCAGCCGGAAATGTCTGCTGTATAATACCTTAATATTTTATGTAATAGATCAAAGCTTAAAAGAATTCTGAACTGTAAATATTATCCGGTATTATAATATCAATTTTTTAGCAAAGGAGAAGAAGCATTATGTCAAGCAATTCTAACTCTATCAATGTTCCTGAAGCAAGACAGGCTATGGAGCAGTTCAAGATGGAATGTGCCAATGAAGTTGGCGTAAACCTCAAGCAGGGTTATAACGGCGATCTTACCTCTCGTCAGGCTGGTTCTGTAGGCGGTCAGATGGTAAAAAAGATGATCGAAGCTTACGAAAGAAGTATGTAATTGTCAGTAACCTGACCGGTTAAATAGCTGAAATATTATTTTTATTCTTTAATTGATTAAGTAAGCAATTATACTGTAATCCATTATTAAAGAAGCGGCCTCACAGTAAGGATCATGTGAGGTCGCTTTGAACTTAATAGATCATTTTGTAACTCTGTCATATCTGACAAAACGGAATTCGTTATGTTCGGATAAAATGGTTTTTACATATTTTGTTTTATCATAATCAGGAAAATATGCGTCTCCTTCATATTCCTTTAAGATCTCTGTTATGTATATTGTGTGGGCGTATTCAAGAGCCTGTTTATATATACTTTCTCCCCCAATAAAAAAAGTATCAGGAGTGATAGACCGCCTCATTGCTTCTGTAATGCTTCCGACTGTTATACATTCATCGGTTGAATAATTCTTTGAACTTGAAAGGACAATATTATATCTTTCAGGCAATGGATGACCGATACTCTCATAGGTTTTTCTGCCCATAACAACTGTACTGTGTAAAGTCAGCTTTCTGAAATTTGACATATCCTCCGGAATATTCCAGGGCAGATATCCATTATTTCCTATCACTCCATTTTTCGCTACAGCCGCAATTATAATTTTCATTTAAAGTCCTCTCTTTCCTATCAGACGCTTTTTAAAAGCTCGGATACAGTTTTATTCAAAACAGGATTTCTTGCATAAGGACATATCTGAGCAACAGGCTCAAGAACAAAACGCCTGTTATGCATATCAGGATGCGGTATTGTCAGTGTTTCACTGCTGATGATAAGATCATCATAAAGTATTATATCAAGATCAAGAGTTCTTGGTCCCCAATGAACGGTACGTTTTCTGTTCGCCTGATTCTCTATTTCGTGGAGTTTTTCAAGCAAGCTATATGGATCAAGATACGTTTTCAGCAATAACGCACCATTAAGAAAATCATCCTGTCCAACATTTCCGTACGGTTTGGTTATAATAAAATCAGATACTTTTTCAACAACACAGCCATCTGATAAATTAAGCTTTTCAACGGCATTATTCAGATAAGCAAGCTTATCCCCTATATTTGAGCCAAGTGAAATATATACATTGTGCCAATGCTTTTCCAGAATGACGGAGGTATATTCAACATGAAGGCCGATGGGTGCCCATGGTTTTTTTACTTCAATTTTTATTCCTGATAAAAGAGGATATTTTTCAAGGAGCATTTCTGCAGTTCGGGCGGCAGCAGTTTCGATAAGGTTGAATGTATTATCATGCATAAAGGTACATATATCATTGCAAACTGACGAATAATCAACTGATAAAGAAATATCATCAGTCAGTACTGATTTATTGAAATCAGTATAAAGCTCAGCGCTGACAATGAATTTTTGCCCGAGTGTCTTTTCTTCTGAAAAAACGCCGTGATTTGCAAATATTTCAAGATTATTTATTACAATTGTATCTTTCATATCGAATCACCTTTTATCTTTCAAGTATAGCGTTAATCATACGTATTACGCGTGCATTTTCTTTGATATCATGGACCCTTACAAAGGAACATCCAGACATTACCGCAAGCGTTGTTGTCACAAGAGTTCCTTCAAGTCTTTGATCTGTCGGAAGATCAAGTGTAAGCCCTATTACAGATTTTCTTGAACAGCCAAGAAGAATGGGATATCCGCATGATGTGATTTTGCTAAGCTCACGAAGCACTTCAAGATTCATTTCATAATTTTTTGCAAAGCCAACTCCCGGGTCAAGGATTATTTTTTCTTTGCTTATTCCGTTTCTCCGGGCTATTTCAGCACTGTCAACCATTTCTGATATAAGATCAGTTATGAAATTATTATACATGGTTGTTTTTTTATTATGCATCAGACAGCACGATGCTCCACTTTCTGATATAACTTTGGACATATTCTGGTCATATCTCAATCCCCAGATATCATTTATCAGATCAGCGCCGCATTTTAGTGCTTCCTGTGCAACCTTTGATTTATAGGTATCTACAGAGACAGGTATATCGAAGTTTGCTCTTATTTTTTCTATAACCGGCGCTATTCTCTGGATCTCCTGCTCATCAGTTATCTGAGTATACCCGGGACGGGTGGATTCACCGCCTATATCTATTATAGATGCTCCCTCTTCTATCATCAGCTCACATCTTTTAAGAGCTGCATCTGTTTTATTCCAACGGCCTCCGTCAGAAAATGAATCGGGAGTAATATTTAAAATTCCCATGATATATGTATTGTTTTTTACATCAAAATCATATTTACCTATTTTCAACACAGTCACCTTCAATATCTGATATAATTATTTTTTAAAGTGTCATCCCAGTAACAATCCTTTTCAGCACTGCAATCGAAGCAAAGACGGGATAGTTTATCAGCTGAAAACAAAAGCTCGCTCAGCTTACTTTCACCTTCTGCGTTATTTCTGTGATTATATATAGCGAAGCATATTTCTTCAATCTCTTCTTGTGAATAACCGCAATCAGGAAGAACACTTCTGGCAAAGCTGACGCTCGCAATATGATGAGGTATGCTTTCATTATATTGCTCTACCCTTCCGGTATCATGCAGAAGAGCGGATGCATATATGATATCCTTATCGATATTGTTACCGTTTTCGAGTGAAATAATATACATTATCCTTGCAACGTCAAGAAAATGTGTAATATCATGGCGGCAAAACATTCTGTCCTTCTCAAGCTGTCTTAGTTTTTTTACTCTTTCGATATATCCGGGATGAGTGAGAATCTGATTATACCTGTCCACTATCTGAGCATCTCCATAAACATTTTTTGCTTATCTGTGTCTTCTGCCAAGCATCCCCTGACAGCATATGTGACTGTTTTACTTCCTGGTTTTTTTATTCCTCGCATAGTCATACACATATGCTCTGCTTCTATCATAACCATAATTCCCTGAGGTGCTATATACTTTTCAAGTGCGTCAGCGATCTGACCGGTCAGCTGTTCCTGTATCTGAGGTCTTCTTGCATACACTTCTACAGCTCTTGCAAGCTTGCTGAGACCGACAACTTTTCCGTTGGGAATATATGCAATATGTGCTTTTCCGTAAAACGGAAGAAGATGATGTTCACAGGTTGAATAAAAGGTTATATCTTTTTCAAGAATAATCTCATTGTTATCAACACTGAACTGCTTTGACAGATGTTCCTGCGCACTTCCCGACAAGCCGCCGTATATTTCCTCACACATTCTTGCAACACGGTCAGGTGTTTCTATCAGACCTTCACGCTGAGGGTCCTCGCCTATTCCCTCTAAAAATAATTTCACAGCTGTTTTTATTTTTTCAGTATCCATAAAAAATCCTCCCATACAGTATAAATTCCGTAACTGCACGGGAGCGGTCATTAAAAATCAATATTTTTTGATCTTTAGCCATCTTTTCCATGAAGCAGCGGAATGCGGAACAAAAATCGCAAGAAAACTTTTCGTCCTGATAACAACTTCCTGTTTATCAGGCACTTAACGCTTTTGCTCCTACTCTGCAAAATGTTATCAATATAATTTGATTAATTCAACGCTTATTTACAACGCATTAATATAATATCATATACTAACAAATTAGTCAATGAAAACTCCTCCACCCACACGGAAATCAACTTTCTTATAAAGAAATATTATTTAACCTTTTTTCTTACATTTTACTTAAATTTGAAGCGAAATGCGGTGGGGGCTTTCCGGTCGCCCCCACACCCCTTCGGTATCAAAAAAATATATGAGAAGATTTTAAAAACTGATTTCCGTGCCAGCACCCACCGCCAGCGTGTCGCTGGACCCTTGATTCACGTCTTATCAGTCTGAAATAGTTTTACTCGGGCACTGCCGGACTTTTTCAGACTGAACTGCTAAAACCATTTCCTCTTTAAAAGTCCCGGAAATATTTTACACTAACCCTCCTCCGGCGCAGTGCCTGCACTGTCAATTTTGCGGAGACACTGCGCTTTACCAACCAGCCGATTATACCGAAGTTGTGGTTATTACTTTCCACTGACTAAAACTTTTATGTCGTCTGATTATAGTTCCCTCAAAACTTACGGAATTATTACATGAACATTTCACCTGATATATACTCTGACCAACAGATAGTTAACTTAAGGAATCACTGAATAAATCACGCCTTGCGGCTCAGTACCTGTCTTGCTTGCCCTTTTTCCGTCATCTTGTAAAAAGCCCTTGACAACCGTCAGATTGCCTGCGGTCTTTTTTGCGCAACCTGACGAAAAAAATGCTGACGCAATACAGGCACTGGATTTAATCAGTGATTCCTTAATTATGCTGCTTTACCAATTATTCAAAATATCAAAACTAAAAGCGATACCTGAATACAAGATACCGCTTTTAGTCAATCGTTCACAATAGGAGTTTCATGCTCTTCGTTATCACTGGTAGAAATAACATCCCGGATACGAAATTGAATATACTCTGTTTCTGGTAATACATATTGTTCTTTCATGATACATTCTCCTTATTAGTCAGATAAAAAAATAAACTATTCTTCATATACCTTCTGCATCAAGCTATTTTAAACTATTACAATTATATCACATTGATTACAAAATGTAAAGATAATTTTACCTGCCGGTGTCGCGACGCGCTATCGCTCCACTACGTTTAGCTCTGTATCCAGAACTTCTGATTTTATTCCCACAGTTCTGAATTATTTCTGACCCATGCTTTTATGTTGCCTGACTCAGGTTATTAAGTATTCTGTTTTCCTGTTATATTATATACTAACGTGGCGCAGTGCCTGTGCTGTCAATTTCGTGCCGACGTGACATATATTGTTATTAAGTGTATAAAAAGAAATCGGACGGAAAAACCGTCCGAAAATCTTAGGGTAAGATTTAATTTTGATCAGATGAAAGAATCAATCGGTCCCTGGTATTCTGATTTACCAAATGCGAGAACCGGGAGACAGATTTCAGGGAAGAGAAGTGTAAGGAAACCAAATCCTGCACCTTTACCATAAACCTGAGCAAGTCTGAAGTAGAAAACAATACCAATTACAACATTAAGAACCGGAACCAATAAAAGTAAGAACTTAAGACCATTGCCATATACTATCTTGAAGAGGATGTAACTGTTGTAGATTGGGATAAGGCATTTCCAGCCTGCTTCACCAGCTTTTGAAAAAAGCTTCCACATAGCTACAAAAGCAATAATACAAAAAACAATAGCTATTACATAAACGATGACTAAAGCACTGCCAGCAGCTGCTACTGCTGCGGAATCTGCATATTCACTACCCATATATATTTCTCCTTTCGTCCGCATATAAATGCAGACATTAAATTAATAAATACATCTTACCCTTGAATAAAACCGAGCACACTAACACAATAATGTTCGATTTTCATACTTATTATAATTCAGATGTCAGGATTATTGATTAAATACTAATAATATACATATTTCAACATATAAATACTAAATTATTCCTTAACCTTTATCCGATTTCTTAATATTATAATTAATGAAATACTTTTTATGGAGGGAGAATATGAACTGCTGCAGGGTCAGTGAGATGAGAAACAAAGAAGTGATCAATAGTGAAAACGGATGCAGGATAGGATGCGTTGATGACGTAGAAATAGATACTGTCACAGCAAAACTGACAGCTATTATAATATACGGACGTCAAAGACTATTTGGACTTTTGGGAAGGCAGGAGGATATAATAATAAAATGGGATCACATAGAGCTCGTAGGTGAAGATACAATACTCGTAAATCATTGTCCGGTTCACCATAACAATCGCAGAAATAAGTATTTTCCATTTTTTAAATAAGAAAAAGTCTTGACAAATAAACTATACTTTGATATAATAATAAAGCAGTTTAATACGCAGGTATGGCGGAATTGGCAGACGCGCATGGTTCAGGTCCATGTGAAAGCAATTTCATGCAGGTTCAAGTCCTGTTACCTGCACCAGTATGAGTGTTCATAACGGATTTAAGTTATGGGCACTCATTCTTTTATTCAATTTCATCCGATTTGTATGTAGTGAGCAGGTTTTGCGCCTGCTCACTTTTTGCTTATGCGGACTTTGCTGTGGGGATATACTCCACGTCGACGCCTTTTCGGGTGTTGGCTTTGTAGTTTTCGTCCTCTGATGACGGCAGTTCTAAGTAGCCGACAAAGCGATAATAGATGACGATGCGTTGCGTGTAGTTCTTTTTGCCGCCTTCCTTTTCGTACACATCAATGTGGTCGATAAGCTCTCTGAGCATTGGTGCTGTCAGTGAATCCATCTCCATAAATTTACGGACAGCTTTTAGGAAATCATCCTTGTTCTGCTCCATCTCGCTGATTTTGGCAAGACGTTCCTTGTTCTCGAAAATCTTTGTTTTAAGTTCAAGGCGTTCAACCTCGTATTTGTGTGACAGCTCCATATACATCTCATCGCTCAACTTGCCCGATACATTGTCCTCGTAGGTTTTTGCGAAAAGCGAAGTGAGCATTTCGTTTCGAGCGGTTGCCCGGTTCAGCTCTGTTTCTAAGGTTTTCTGCTCCGCCAACATATCGGCGTTGGTTTTCTCGGCGAGAAGCTTTGCAAATTCTTCCTCATTAGATTCCAGATACTTTGCTAAACGCCGAAGTTCCAGCATTACGACCTGTTCGATAGCGTCGGCACGGATATAATGGCGGGATTCGCAGTTGCCACGGGTATCTTTCTTATAGTTGGAGCAGCTGAAATAATGGATTTCCTTGTTAGTGGTATTCGTGTGATACCATAGCTTACTGCCGCAATCGGCACAATAAAGAAAATCGCAAAACATATTCTTCTCGCCGTTTTCCTGTTTAGGAGCACGGCGCTTTGTCTTTACGACAAGCGTTTGCACCAACTCAAAATCTTCACGGTTGATAATCGGCTCGTGAACGTCCTTGAAAATCACCCAGTTTTCTTTGGGGTTGTCGTAGCGTTTCTTATTCTTGTATGATTTGGAATACGTCTTGAAGTTGATGATATCGCCGCAATACTCCTGTTGGGTTAGTATTTTGGTGATAGTGGTTTTGCACCATTTGTATTTGTTAGGCTGCGTAACCTTACCGCCTTTTCGGATACCCTTTTCCTGCCAATACGCCATAGGAATCAGCACCTTGCGCTCCTGCAAAATACGGGCAATAGTTTCGTTGCTCTTACCTTCAAGCGCCATTTTGAAGATGTCACGAACGACCTGCGCCGCTTCGGGATCGATGATCCACTTCTTAGGATTATCGGGAGATTTGATATATCCATATGGCGGCGGAGCTAACGGCTCGCCTGTGCTGCCACGAATTCGATATGAGGAACGGCATTTCTTGCTGATGTCCCTTGCGTAAAACTCGTTCAACACATTCTTGAACGGCGCAATCTCACTTTCACCTTCATCGCTGTCTATATTGTCATTGACAGCGATGAAGCGAATATCTCTATCAGGGAAATAGGTGTCCATATAATATCCGACCATATCGTACCGCCGTCCGAGACGGGACAGATCTTTGACAATCACTGTTGAAATATATCCGAGGTCAATGTCCTCGATCATCTTCTGAAAACCGGGACGCTCGAAATTTGTACCGGTATAGCCATCGTCAACATAGTATCGGGTATTGGTCAGCCCATTTTCCTTTGCGAAACGTTTTAACAATTTCTTTTGATTGGCGACCGAGTTACTGTCACCCTCCACGCCGTCATCACGGGACAGGCGGCAGTACAAGGCGGTAATGCCAGCCTTATCCTGTTTCTTCTTCGACTGCAATGTTGTCCTCCTTTCCGGCAGCCGAACACACATTTTCTGCTGCCATAGTATCATTTTCCTCGGTGATTATCAAATGTGCGAAATCACTTGTGAGGATTCTTTTTACACAGGTTGGAAAAGAGGTGTTGTCCTCTTTCCGTCCTGTATGCTTGAACGCCGCTGAAACAATGTAGGTAGCGCCGTTGAACTTGTATTCTTGCTCTTCTCCGTAAAGCGACTGTATAATGCTCATTATCGTCCCCCCCTGTTGCGCTGTCTGCGTCTGTAATCGTCCTGCGCTAATTTGAGTAAGCGCTTGTAAATATCCTGTGGCGAGAATTTCTTTGGGAAATACTTGCTTAGTTCATCGAGCTTGAAACTAATTTTCTCACGCTGATTCGGTTTTTCCTCGGATATGATTTTTGATATGGTTTCGCTGTCAAGTTTGCCTGCCTGAGAGAGCTTTTTCATTTGTATCGCCTGTGAGAGCGAGGGCGTTTTGTCCTCCAACTCGACAGCTTCAAACAAATCCTGTTGCTCATTTTCGGTTAGATAGGACAGCTCTACGCCTACAGAAAATGCAATACGCTGTTCATCGACCATTTTGAGAATATCGGGGATAAGCTTTGTCAGACGGATATAGCGTTTTACTGTATCTTTGCTGATTCCCTCCTGTTCAGCAATCAGCTCAGTCGATAACTTCGGTGCAAGTTGCTCTGAAGTGAGATCGTTGCGTTGTCCCTGATGCTTTAATGCATCAGCCTTCAACTTGTAAGCGAACGCCTTTTCTGACGGCAGAAGATGTTCACGGTGGAGGTTGCTGTCCACCACCATAATCGCCGCTTCATCACGGCTGACGGGACGAATAAAGGCAGGAACTTCTGCAAGCCCTGCCTTCTGTGCCGCACGAAAGCGGCGGTGTCCGGATATGATTTCATACTCATCTGTTGTACCTTCAAGCGTTCGTACAATCAACGGCGTCATAATGCCCTGCTGCTGAACGCTCTCGATTAAGCTGTTCATTTCTTCGTTGTCGAGCACCTGATAAGGGTGATCTCTGAATTCGTGTAATTTGTTGATTGATATATTGGTCATCGTTCATAACTCCTTTGTTTCGTTTTATTTTGGTGATAATATTTGTACTTGTACCTGCCTTGCTCAAGCTGCTTTTCCTGTTCGATCAAAGCACGGAGTCGAGGCACTTTGTTTTCAATGCGCCCGCAGATGATGAGCTGCTTGCGCAAGGGTGTAAGCTTCTTTGTGATTTCTCTGCATTGTTCTTTTAGAGTATAATCTTCTTCGGGTGTTTTCGTCCTGCGGATTCGGTTGCGGATATGCTGACGCTCGGTTTCATAAGCCTTGATTTGCTCGGTGATTTCCTTTCGGCAAGCTACAAAATCCTCTGCGCACTCCACGTTGTGGTCACGGAGAAAATGATATTCTTCCAGCGTTCGGTCGAGATTCTGTATTTCCAATCTCAATTCGGAAGATACAGGACGATAATCACGCTTTTGCACATTGTTGCCTGTGATGAGCTTGGCGATAGTGATAATAAGCTCAAACAGCGCAGTGATAACATCGGGTTCTGTTCTTTTCTCAAAATCTCTTATCCGCACAATAAGCGGTTGGCGCTGATAATACGATTTCGGCGTATAGGAATAGAAATCCACAAAGTATTTATCTTCACGCTGAGATTGCAGCCGACTGATTATCGCTTCTCTGGAGTAATTCTTGCCGAGACTGCTTAATCTGACCGGTTTCAGCCAACCGGGAGCGATCACTGACGGATTCTGATATTTGAAAGTCCGCACAAACTGATAGCCGAGCGAGCGAAGATATAACTCAAAATCAAATGGCTTGATCGTACAGGCTAAGGCTTCATCAACATCGTGACGCAGCATATCCTTGTGTGGTATTCGTCCGCTCTTGCGTACCCAATACGCTTTGTCGCCGCCGTAGAACGGAGCGTTTTCAATTACGGTTTTTCCGTGCTCACGGCAGACCTCATCGGAAATCTCACGAAGCTTGTAATGGTCGGAAATATGATTTTCAAACTTCCGTCCGGTGCGAAAGGAAACGCTGTTTACGACAATGTGATTATGATAGCTATTATGTAAAGGGTAGTTTCTACTACCTTAGTACATATGACTGCGGCTCATTTGTGGTAATTTGAAAAGCAGTTGTAGGAAAGGAGTATAATCTA
>CACWVH010000064.1 GCA_902764235.1 uncultured Ruminococcus sp. | reverse complement strand
ATCTGCCGATCCGATAAACAGATATAACTTTGATGAAGGAAAAATACTTGACAGAACATATGCCTACGGTGTGTCACAGCTTGCTAATGGAACCGTAATAAGCTATCAGACTGAAAATCCTGTAACAACTCAGTCGGTGAACGAAGAGCTTTATCTTGATAACGGCTTTGCGGGCTTTACTTCGGACGGATCGACTGTAAACGGAACAGGCACTACACATATTTCAAAAGAAGGTAATTCAAATTATGTAACAAGCTCGTCGGTTTCGATTGGTGGCTATACGGCGTCCAATGCAGATGCGAACCTTTCAGGCTGCATCATTACGGTCGTTGACGCGAACGGCAACAGTTATAATGTTTTTGGACCGAAAAAGGCAGGAGACAACCTGATTATAGTCAACGATAATGTTGCTGAGATCTCGGGTAAATATACGGTACAGAGTACACATAATGTCCTTAATGAAAACGGCAATACATATAAGTATGTTACTACTCAGGCGGATTTTTATGATTATCAGTATGATCACAATTCTATAACTGATGATAACTATACATACTCATACAGCGGACCAAGATATTTGGTGTTTACAAAAGATGCAAATTTGGATAGTCTCGGAACATGGAATGACGTATATGCTTATTTTTATTCAGGCGGAAAAAACAACTCATGGCCGGGTGTAAAGATGGATTATCTCGGCGTGAATGAGAACAGTCAGCATCAGTATAAAGCTGTTATACCACCGTGGGCGACTACCGCAATTGTTAATAATGGGAATGACGGTAACAAAAATCAAACAGTTGATATATCTTTAGGAAGTGGAACTGATTCTGTAGGAGCTTGGTCTGATTTTAAAGGTGCAGATGCTCATGTTCCGATCGGAGGCACGTGGAAACCAGAGCAATCTTTCAATGAAGGAAGCGCTTCGTTGAAGGGTAAAGCTAAGAGACCGTATCTTACAATAAACGAAGCTATAAGCGGTTCAGACTATGCAAGTAATTCAAGCAACTATCCTATGTATTTAGGTCAGTTCTGGCTGCCTAAGATGGATTCGGGCTATTACAACACAAGTGAACATATGTACACTTCGTCCACTACGGGACAGCGTGCAGGTCATAATGGAAATGATGATAAATATTATTATTCCGGCTTAACGGATGATTTCCAGTATAATTATGGATTTGGTAATCCTCTGACCAATTTTAATTGGAGCGCTAACCTTGCTTTCAGATATGCAGATCAGGCACCCGGCACGTATGAGCCATACGACGCTGTAGTACAGGGCTTGGTTAATAAGACTCTCAGAAGGGAGTTAAATGGCAAGTATACACTGATGGCTAATGACAACAGTAATACTATACCCTATTTTGATACTTCGTGGTGGGACAGAAGTTATACAAACAGTGACGGAAAAACCGGTAATTTAAAAACAAACAAATATATAAAGGAATATGATAATCTTTCTTTCCCGTTCTTTGAAACAGCGGCTTCCGATATAAAGAAGTTTGAGAAGTCTTCGCTTACAAAAGGTAAGCTTGTTTCGGATCAGAGCAGAAATTATGAAGGAACATATTATGTTTTCGACTCGACCAAGAATGTAATAAGACTTAATGATAGTAAGGATGATCTCCTTAAATACTATGACGTGTCGGATCAACGTGTAGGCGATAATTACGGTAATGGTGTAAATACGCACTCAGAAACAGGCTTGTTCCCGTTCAACAGTAATGCTGACATTGCATCCGAAAATCTGCATTATGGATTCGGTGTTAAATTCTCAATCGACTTTTATCTGAATGATAACGGTACGCTTGACGGTACAACAAGCGGCATTCCGATCACCTTTACTTTTCAGGGCGACGATGACGTTTGGGTATTCCTTGACGACAAGCTTGTTCTGGATATGGGCGGTGCTCATAAAAACTCTATCGGTGAAATCAATTTTGCCGACAGGAAGGTATATATAGGTGCAGCGAGCGGCATTACAAATACAGCGTATGTTTCATCTGCCGTAGGATCAAAAACTACTGCATTTAGTGATTCATCTATTGGAATCTCTGATAGCAGTGATTATGTAAAGACCGGCAAACACAAGATAACAATGTATTATCTTGAACGAGGAATGTTGAACTCCAACCTTTATGTAATGTTCAACCTTCCGATGAGTCTGACGAAATATGAGCTTCAGGAGGATACCGATTTTACAGGAGTAAATCAGGGCTTCCGTGCAGCAACAAGATATGTTGCGGATCAGGATGTTTTCAACTATAAGGTAGAAAACAAGGGTACGACTAATGTTGTCGGCAGTGATTACTCTACTCCAACTACAACATCTGCTGCACGTACTAACAATGAAAGCAGCAACAGGTCAACAACTCTTGCTCCGGGATCGGGTACAGCTCATACCTACAACTTTGATCCATCGACGAATGTTAGCGGCGGTTATGCGGCACTGACGTCCGCAAGTGGGGGAGTTACATACAAGCTGACAGAGCCGCACTTCGGCGGTGACGCTGCTTTAACCTACGACACAAGATCTGTAACCGAAGGTACAGAGACACATAATGGTGTGATATCTCTGCAATACGGTGAGCTTGCAACGCTGAGCAAGCAGTTTAACTACAGTTCGGCAATGAAGGTTACTCAGCTTGACACCCTGTCTGCACCGAGCTCAGGCTCAAGGGCTACGGCTTACAATGATTCCACCGGGCGCAGCGCATCGAAGTATTACACGACTTACATGAAGTCAACTCCGAATGGTACGGAATCTGCACGTCGTGAGTATGCAGGTATCTATGACTGCGATGATGTTACCGGCACAGCAGTGGATCATGTTGAAACAATGTACGGTGGGGCAGCGCCTCCTACCAATTACAGTATGAACAGCATTATCAATCTTCAAGTGGACGGCAATGTTGCAAAATTCAATTTCAATGACCCGACCAATGCGGCTGATGAGTATGTACACATCCGTCAGGTTGTTGTTAATCAGGTTAAAACAGTTGATCTTGTAATAAGGAAAGATTTTATTGCGACTGAGACATATACCACACCCTTTGATTTCAAGATACATTTCAAAAATATATTTGGCAGGACTGAGGGCGACAGCGAGGTTACAATGAACGAGATCAAGTATACCATGGACGACAGTGCGACCGAGCAGTCACTTGGAAATGACGGTTCATTCAGTCTTGCTACGGATCATTATATCACGATTAAAGGCATACCGGTCGGAACACAGTTCTATCTTGAAGAAACGACCGTGTCAGAGACATATGAGCTTGATAAGAGTAAATCCTTTAATATTGGTGATGCTGCACACTGGATTGATCTTGATAATAATACGGAAGCTCTTATGAGAAACAGCCGTAAGATCGGACGTTTTACACTTAATAAGGAAGTGTATAATGAAGAAGGTACAGCGACAATCAATGATAACACGGAGTTTACGGCTGTTGTCAGCCTGACAGCGCCGAGCGGTGTTGATCTTTCGCAGTATGACATAAAAGCGAACGGCAATAACGTGACCTTTAATACTGAAACGACTATTTTCGAGACCGGGATAAAGAAAGGCACCCCTGTGGTTATCACCGGCTTGCCTTACGGCACGGCCTACAGTGTTTCCGAGGGCGATGTCCCTGGCGGGTATGCAAAGTTCGATGGGTTTAGTCTGACTTCGGGTTATACGAGGATCTCGGGCGACAATGTTGAATACAGCATAGCCGCAAAGCAGATACACGGCACAGGAGATACAGACGGCAACAGCGGCATAGTAAATGTTTATAACTGTCTGAATCCCATTATCATGCCGGAAACCGGCGGTACACCGCTTATCTACCTCTTACCCTTTGGAATTATCGCAATAGCACTTTCAGGTGCAGCGATAATCATATATAAAAAGAAATTACAAGGCTACAGTCTTTTATTCGGAAGGAAAAGGAGGTAAGAAGCAGGCACAGAAGTTTATTAAGATACTAAAAAAGCAGGAATAAAATATGGCAGATCGTTTGTTGCGGAGTGCGGCTGCCATATTGGGTCAAGCTCCGCAGCAAAAACCAATTCCCGAAAGGGAAAAAACAAACCAAAAAATTTTATTGGAGGTATTTCTTATGAAAAAGACTTTTAAAAGAGCCGGCGTAGCAGTTCTTTCAATGGCTATGCTTCTCTCAATGGGCGCTGTCGGCGCAATGACAGCTAGTGCAGCTAATGGAACAGTGACTGTAGCCTCTTCAACTAATCTTAAAGCAGATGATACAGTTACCTTCTATAAGGTAGCTGGTACTAATTCAACAACAGGTGACTGGAAATGGGTTAATGGTCTTAGTGATGCTAGTGTTGGAACAGCAATGTCAACTGTTAAGGGTTACAATGAATCAACTAATGCCGCTGAGCTTAAAGCTCTTGCAAGTAAAATAAAGAGACTTGTTGATGCTGGCGGCACATCGTATACTGGTTCTGCCGAAGCAAGTACAGCTAAGGTAAATGGCGCATCTGCTTCACTTGCTCCGGGTTATTATCTTGGTATTGTAACTTCTACAGACAACTCCATGACTGTTGCTCCTATCCTTGTAGCTGTTACGGACGGTGGTTCATCAACTGTTTCACAAGTGAAGAGTTCTACAGTAGAGATTGATAAAGAGGTTAAAGAGGTTACGGATGGTGTTACAGCTGCAGATCATGAGTCTGCTGATGTTTCAAAGGATTCAGTGATTACATACACAATAGCTGCTGATATTCCTGAGTATGACAGTCAGGTATCATCTCTTACAACTCATTATACTATTACTGATACAGCTTCCAATCTTACTCTTGGTGCGATTTCAAGTGTTGTAGTTGATATGGATGATGATGGTGATCTTACTGATACTGAGGGTGGAACGCCCGGAGCTATTGTACTTGCAAAGGATTCTGCTACAGCTGCTTTGAAGTATACAATGCCGGAGGCTGGAACAGGAAATCTGTTTAAAGTTCAACTGGATGATGCAGCTACACTGGCATACGGTGGACATAAGGTATGGGTTACATTTACTGCAAGCCTGACAAATGGTGCCTATAATGTCATGAGTGAAGCTAATCCTAATACAGCAACATTGACTTACGCAAATGACTATGCAACTGGTGGCGGCTCAAAATCAATTGATGATACCGTTAACGTATACACTGCACTGCTGAAACTCAGCAAGTTAATTAGCGGCGATACAACTACATCGAGGGCTTTCACATTTACTCTTCAGAAGCATAATGGAACAGAGTATGTAGATTACAGAACTAATATTTCAGTAACATCTAATGGATCAGCAGTAGAACTCAGTGGTCTTCCGACTGGTCAGTATAAGATTATTGAGTCTGATGTAGCAAATTATAAGCCGTTCTCCCCCCTTACTTTTGAAATTACAGACACAAATAATAATGGTCGCTTTGATCTTGCAAGTGGTGCTTCTGCATCTGTAACAGCTGTTGATAATGAAGCTGCAGCTGCTGATGGTACGGTTGGAAAGGGAATCAACGATTACTTTAATGCAGTTGCAACCAACGCAAAGATTGATGCTCTCCCCGGCACAGGTGGAATGGGTACAACTCTCTTCACAATCGGCGGCGCAGCTATCGTTCTCCTCGCAGGCGCTATGTTCGTTGTTTACATGAGAAGAAGAAAGAACGAGGAATAATTTCAATTTGCAATGTGCAATGAATGATTAACGTTTGATTTTCCTTCTATGAAGATCAGGTTCGCTCTCCTTTACGGAGAGCGGGCTTTTCAAAGGGCTTGCCCGCCTTATATGCGGTCGGGCAAGCTTTTTGAAAAGCCTGAAACAGTGCGCCAGTACGGCTGCAAGCAGCTTTATACCGAAAGGAAAATGATTTTGAAAGCCGTAAAAGCTAAGCATATATTTATTTTTGTATTGATCGGCTGCCTGTATTTTTCGGGCTTCGCCGCAATATTATATCCCATGGTCAGCAATGTGTATTCACTCATGACCTCGAAAACAACTATCTCTGATTATCAGGAGGTAGTCGAACAAATGCCCGAAAAGGAAATTTCTGACAAATTCAAGCTTGCAGCTGAATATAATTCAAAGCTTGCAAAGGGTGAATTTGACCATGAGCTTGAAAAATGTCTTTGTCAGGAGGACGGGCTTGTGTGCTATGTCGATATCCCTTCTCTGAAGATATATCTTCCGGTTTACTACGGCACAAGCAATGAGGTGCTTCAGAAGGGCTGCGGCTGTCTGCCAAATACCTCTCTTCCTGTGGGCGGCAATTCCGTTCACAGCGTTATCTCCGGTCATACCGGTCTGCCGACTGCCGAAATGTTCACAAAGCTCGATCAGGTGAAAAAGGGCGAGGTTTTCTATATCCATGTCCTCGACCGGGTGCTTGCTTATAAGGTGGACAATATCGAAGCAGTTTCTCCAGATAAAACAGAGCTTCTTGAGATCGTCAGGGATAAGGATTACTGTACTCTTCTTACCTGTACGCCATACGGCATCAATGACAAGCGTCTGCTCGTCAGAGGTGAAAGAGTCCCGTACACCGTAAAGACCGACAACGAAAAAACTGCCGTGAAAACAAGTGCTGACGATTCTGATGATTCGGATGAAGCGCTCAGACAGGAGATCACTCATCAGATCACTGTCATCTGCGGTGTTTTTATATCAGCCGTAATCGTTTATATATTCGGTCTTATCTGGCTGCTGCATTCGCTGAAAAAATTGTCAGGCGGTAATGATGAAGCCCCGGAGGATGATAATGGCACAGCTTAAAAAACAGATCAGAAGACGACTTCCTCTGGTATTTATTTTCCTCATACTCCTTGCAGGCATCGGACTTTTTATGTACCCGATAGTCAGCAACTGGTACGGCGAATATACTGCCCATACATCGATCGAAAGCTACGATAAGACCATTCAGAAGGTCGGTGACCAGGCTATAATGAAAATGCAGAGGGATGCCGATGAATATAATAAGGCACTGTCTGCAAATGATAATAAAAAGGTCTCATCAATGGATTATGACGAGCTTCTTGCTGTAACAGACAGTATCGCATATATTGAGATTCCGAAAATAAATGTGTATCTTCCTATTTTCCATGGCATGGATGACGAGGTCCTGCAAAAGGGCGTCGGTCATATGGAGGGAACCTCCCTTCCGGTCGGCGGCAGCAGTACACACTGTGTCCTTGCAGGTCATACCGGACTGCCGAGCGCAAATCTTTTTACTGACCTCGATCAGCTTGACAAGGGAGATTATTTCTATATTCATGCACTTGATAAAGTGCTTGCCTATCAGGTGGATCAGGTGAAAACTGTTCTGCCTTATGAAACAGATGATATACAGATCAGGGAGGCTGAGGACTATGTTACTCTTGTGACCTGTACGCCCTACGGTATCAACAGTCACAGACTTCTTGTCAGGGGAGTAAGAGTGCCCTATAAAACTCAGGATATGGCTCATACAGATCCGTGGCCTGTTGTTCATAAGGATGAACCTCAGCAGATACCTTTCAGAACAATTGTATGGTATGCATCACTGGGTGTTATCTCAGTCGTAACTGTTGTGATCCTGCTTATATTGTTTGTTCCTGGTTTCCATAAGAAAAAAAGAAAACAAACTGACGATGAGAAAAAAACATGATCTTTTCCAATTCTGAATAAACGGGGGAATGTTAGATGAAAAAATCAGTATTTGCAAGATATGCTGCAATACTTCTTGCATTGTGTATTCTCTGCACAGCTGCGTTCGTATCTGTTATGCCTGCGGATGCCGCTGAACAATCCGGTTCTGTTACTATAAAGGTCAAGGATACGTTTGAAGGACTTCCATTTGTAATGGTGGATATTGCCGACCTTTCGGGAGGAGAGCTGACGCTTCACGATGAATTCAGCCAGCTTGGCATTACATCAGAGGATATCAGAGGTAATAATGATGAGCTTGCTCCAAAGCTCAAAAATGCTGTGTCTGAGCTTAAAAATATGAATGCCGAGGGTCAGATCGCAAGAATAGATATGACAGGCAATGCTAAATTCACAAATGTTGAAATGAATAAGGTCTATATGATCTATCAGCCGGTCGGTCAGGAATTGGTAGAGCTCAGCCCCATTATTGTTCCCATGCCCTCAACAGGTGCTGACGGCAAAATAAATAAAAATATTGTTATAGATTCCAAATTTGTTGAAAATGAAAATGTGGATAATATGGGATGCGTAGTTCTTAATAAGTTCGGCGAGGATGACGTCAGACTTGAGGGCGCAGTATTCTCCTTCTGGAAAAAGATTTACTATACTGACGATTCAGGGATTACTGATGAGCTTGAAACCGGCGAGGATGAGAACGGTAAATTCTACTGGAAGCATTATGAGACAAGCTTCACAACAGATAAAAACGGTCAGATATCCGTTACCGGCCTTCCCTTCGGAACATATCGTTTCATAGAGACAAAGGCTCCGGAAGGCTATATTCTTGATGAAACTCCCTATGATTTCAATATCGAAGATAAAGGCACAATAAAGATCGAAAACGAGCTGCTTGTTGCTGACGGCGGCGCACCGATGATCCTTGATGTCATAAATATGCCTGAGTCTGAGGAAGAATCTTCTCAGTCAGAGGAAAGTATTCCTGAGGAATCAGCAAAAGAAATAAGTATGTCTACTGAATCTGAGATTTCTGAAACCGGAGAGATCTCAATATCACAGGAATCAGAGCTTGAAAGCAAGACACCCTCGTTCCCGACTCCGTCAAGAGATGAAAGCTATTCACCCGTCTATCACAACGATACGACGGTTGAGATCACAGGTGAGGATATCGCCAAATATATTATCATCGGCGGTATTGTCTGCGTTTCGCTTATTCTTGTGATCGTACTTTTCGTAACAGGCGGCAAAAAGAAAAAAAGCAAGAAAAAATAAAATTTAACAGTAAAATATAAACTGCGGCGCAAAATAGACTGTGCCGCAGTTTTGAATTGAAAAGGAAAAAATTTCCGGAGCTTTGATGTTGAAACTGTTGAAAACCTTCCCGAAGCTTTTTCAGCGTCATTGTAAATCAAAGAGATATACCCCTTTTGTTTAAAAGCTACAATTTTATTACAAAACCCAAAAACAGGTTGTATTTAAAAAAGACTTGAATTATATATCAAAAAATATTATTATAAAATAGAGTAAAATGACCGTTTTTGTATCAGCTTCATTATCTCACGCAAAACACAGGACTTGCAATATTGCTTATGTTTTTCATTAACTGTGTGAATGAGTATTCTGAAACGATTCAACAGGCTTATTTTGAAAGGAAGACCTATGACTAATAATAACAATAACGAGGAGAAAAAAGAATCTGCGGTGAAAAGATTTTTTCGTCTGCCCGGGCTTCTCAGGGTGGATTTTGACAAACCTGTGCCGTTCAGACAGCAGTTCGCTATAATGGGAACCGTACTTGTTATTTCGGCATTCCTTTTTACCGGCGTTTACGCTTATCAGTTGTATGCAGGAAATATAGTATCGGCAGAAGATAAAACTCAGACCGTAGACAGCAAGCCGTCCTCTCAGAAGATCTCCGATCAGGACAGTAAAACGCCCGGTACACCGGAGGTGTCCGGAAAAACCGAAACAAAGAAAAAAATCACAAAGGTGTCATCTGCAAAAAAAGATATTTTCCAGAAAATGACATCTGTTGTCAAGAATCAGAGTGATGTTTATAACGGTCCGCTGATCCTTGTTAATAAGGATTACCCCAGCAGACTTGACGGCGAAAATATTAAGCTTCTGTACGAGTATCAGAATAACTCGTATGTACTCAGTGATTTTTCTGTCGGCATTGCTGAGGAAAGTATCGAGGATTTCAATTCTATGCTTGACGATTTTGCAGCTATATACGGCGAAACAGATATTATGATCGCCTGCGGCTACAGAAGCAAGGAAACTCAGGAGGCTATCAGAGAGTCGGAAGATAACGGAGGTAATTCTGATGAGGCAGAGCAGTGGGTTGCTCCTCCGGGATACAGTGAGCATCAGACAGGCTATGCCTTTGATTTTGACCTCAATCTTGTTGACGGAGGTATTTCCGGCATAAATTATGACGGTGAAGGCAATTATGCATGGCTCAACAGCAACTGCGGTCAGTACGGCTTTATAGTCAGATACAGACAGGACAGGGAGAATATCACAGGCTATAAATATGAGCCGTGGCATTTCAGATATGTGGGCTTCCCTCATTCACAGTATATTGAGGACCATGATATCACACTTGAGGAATATCATTCCTTCCTTCACAAGCATACGGCAGATAATGCTATAATTATGGAGGATCACGACGGTAATAAGTGGTGTATTTATTATGTTCCGGCAGACAGCTCAGGGTCAACTGATGTTGCTGTTCCCGAAAACCGTGAATTCTCGATATCCGGTGATAATATGGTAAACGACAGTACAGAGGGCAGCGGCGGATTTATAGTAACCGTTGCACTTGAGGACGGCGATGCTCCCGGTGATGCTTCTGAGCTGAAGGCTGAGGCAGAAACAAGCGTTGAGGAAGTGTCTTTCGGAGAGGTCAGTGAAGCAACGCAGGACAGCAATGATACTCAGGACGTACAGTATACAGAGGACAACTATCAGGACGATCAGGATGATGATAACTATCAGACATATGATTATACCGACGATACTGACGAGGACAATGGGTATGATTATTACGACGAGGAAAACTATTATCAGACCGACGACGGAACAGACTATGATGAATATGACACATCATATGAGGATTATGAATAATGTCTGACTTTCAGGCAGCCGCACAATAATAGGCGGCTGCCTCTTTTTAGTTTGCCCGAAATGGGCAGTAACTTGGCGGTGAAAGTCCGCTACACGCTTGGCAGTAGGAAGTGTTAGCAGAGGGCAAGGGTGTCCATCGTGA
>CACWVH010000063.1 GCA_902764235.1 uncultured Ruminococcus sp. | reverse complement strand
TGTAATTTACAATTTTTCTCCACTGCCATCCGTCATTTTCTCCGCCGACGGCGCAGAAAATGACTACTTATATCTTAGAGGGGCAGTGTTTTTTGCCGCACCCCTGGGGCACTTCCTACGGGCGCCTGCGGCGGCAAAAACACTCGCCAATTTACAATCGGCTATTTTATCTGATATGAGAAACCCCGTAACGCATTTTACAGTTTTTCTCCGCTGACAGGCACACACATTGTTATTTTACGATTACCTTATAGCCTTTTTAAAGCAATCCATAATATAGTATACCTCATCATTTGTCAGCCTTGAATAAAGGGGAAGGGATATTTCGTTTTCATACATCTTGTATGCATTGGGGAAATCCTTGATATCAAAGCCCATATTTTTATATGCTGTCAGCATAGGCAGGGGCTTGTAATGTACATTTGTGGCAACACCCATATTTGCCATGCGCTCGATGACCTTGTTCCGGTATTCTTCATCCCTGCCGATCAGCTTTGCAAGGTAAAGATGACCGCTTGAAGCAAATTTTTCCTTTTCCGAAAAATGCTGAAGCATTGACACACCGCTGCCCTGAAGCTCTCTGTCATAGAATTCTATAATACGCTTGCGGCGCTTGAGCAGCATTGAATAGCGTTTCATCTGTGCAAGACCTATTGCTGCGGTAATGTCAGTCATATTGCATTTATAATAAGGTGCAACTATATCATATTCCCACGAGCCTATCTTAGTTTTTGCAAGCGCATCCTTGCTCTGACCGTGAAGTGAAAGCAGCTGGTACTGCTTATAAAGCTCATCGCTGTCAACGCCGTCGATACGCTTCCAGGTAACCGCACCGCCCTCTGCTGTGGTAAGATTTTTAACAGCATGGAATGAAAAGGCGGTAAAATCCGCAAGTGCGCCGGTCATCAGCTGATTTCTTCTTGCACCGAAGGAATGAGCACCGTCAGCAAGGACAATGACCCTGCCGAATGCACGCTGGATATCATTTGCAGGAATAAACAGATTTCTCCTTGCCCTGACCGCATCATATATCCTGTCATAATCGCAGGGTACACCGCCTATATCAACGGGGATTATTACCTTTGTGCGCTGATTGATAAGCTCCGGAAGCCTTTCATAATCCATCTGTACTGAATTCGGAGCACAGTCAATCATTACAGGCTTTGCACCCACATGGCATATAACGCTTGCCGAAGCCGTATAAGTATATGCCGGCACAATGACCTCATCGCCTCTGCCTACACCAAGAACACGGAGTGTAAGCTCAAGTGCGGCAGTACAGGACGAAAGACATACTGTCCTGTTGCTCATGCAGTATTCCGTGATCTGATTTTCAAACTTTTTAGTTCTGGGACCTGTTGTTATCCACCCGCTTCTGAGTGCCGCTGCGACCTCATTGATCTCTTCCTCGGTAATATCCGGGGGTGAAAACGGTATCTTCATTTCATATCCTCCTGCCTGAAAGTGGCAGTCCGTCTGAGAGCTGCCGCTGAAATAATCAGTCGATATTGTTCTGTATCTTTGCTGCCTTGAGAGTATTTTTCATAAGCATTGCAATTGTCATAGGGCCTACTCCACCCGGAACAGGCGTGATATATGATGCCTTCGGCTCAACTGATTCAAAGTCAACATCTCCGCAAAGCTTGCCGTTTTCATCTCTGTTGATGCCTACATCAAGAACAACTGCACCCTCCTTGACCATATCCGCTGTAACGAATTTCGGTCTGCCTACTGCAGCAACAAGTATGTCTGCCTGTGCGCATATCTCCTTCAGATTCTTTGTTCTGCTGTGACAGATCGTGACTGTACCGTTTTCGTGAAGAAGAAGCATTGCCATCGGCTTGCCGACTATATTGCTTCTGCCGATAACAACACAGTTCTTTCCGTTTACATCAATACCCTCTGTATGTATCATTTCCATAACTCCTGCCGGTGTGCAGGGAAGAAAATGATAATCGCCTATCATTATCTTTCCGACATTTGACGGATGGAATGCATCCACATCCTTGAGAGGTGATATTGCGTTTATCACTGCCTTTTCATCCAGATGCTCCGGCAGCGGAAGCTGACAGAGTATACCATTGATCTCCTTTTTGACATTCAGCTCATCAATAAGCTTGAGAAGCTCTGCCTGTGTAGTGCTTGCCGGAAGTGCATATTCCTCCGATACAAAGCCCACATCTGCACACGCCTTTTTCTTGTTGTTTACATACACCCTCGAAGCCGGATCGTCACCAACTATGATAACTGCAAGTCCGGGTGCGATACCCTTAGCCTTCAGTTCGTCACATTCCTTTTTCACCTGCGCTCTGACGCTCGCAGATACTTCCTTGCCGCTTATAATTTTTGCCATTTTTAATTGCATCTCCTTTTCTGCCTCTGTCTTGTATAAAACACCGGGATTTTATTCTTCTGACTTTGCCTGTTCATCTTTTTCTTCCGGAGCTGACGCTTTCTGAGTCTCCGTTTTTACTTCAGTTTTTTCAGGATCAGAAGTCTGTTCCGGTTCTTTTACCTCATCCTCTGCGCCGTCCGGCACCGGCCTTGCTTTTGCACGTCTGAGATTAATTATCAGAAGCACTGTACCGACTACCACAAGAGCGCCTGACAGTATCTGTGACACCCTCAGTCCAAGGAAGGGAGTCATAAGGCTGTCGGTACGCAGACCCTCGACTATCATTCTTTCAAAGCCGTACCAGATGAGATAAAGCAAAAACATCTGACCGTCAAATCTGCGCCATTTCCTGCTTATGAAATACAGCACGAAAAAACCCAGAATACACCATACCGATTCATAGAAAAAGCATGGATGAACTGCAATATTATCAGTGTTTTCGCTGACCATTCCCCAGGGAAGGTCTGTCGGTGTGCCGAAAGCCTCCTGATTTATGAAATTGCCCCATCTTCCCAGACCCTGTCCGATAAGAAAGCCCATTCCGCCGATATCGAGCATTGCAGGTATATTCACCTTCTTGATCCTTGCCATTATGCAGGCTGCACCGAGACCGCCGATGATACCGCCGTATATCGCAAGTCCACCGTTGTGGATAGCAAAGATATCCATCAGATTATCCTTGTAGCTGTCCCACGAAAAGGCTACATAATAAACCCTTGCTCCGATTATACCTGCTACAAGCCCTGCAAGCACACAGTCAATAAAGGGCTCCTGTTTTATTTTATAGCGTTTCAGGCTTTTCATTGCAAAGATAAGTGCAAGAAGAAAGCCCACCGCAATTATAATTCCGTACCAATAAACGCTGAAGCCTCCGACTGTAAAGGCTGTGCGGCTGACGGTTACCGGTCCTATGCCAAGCCCGGGAAAGCTGACATGATATATACCCTCGCCCATTATTCCTCTCCTTTTACGACTGAAAGACAGCAGTTGTCTGCATCAAGCTGTTTTTCAAGTCTTTCATTAACGTCCTCAAGGGTGATCTCCGCAGCTTCATCCACTGCGCTGAAAAGCTCACGTCCAGTGAATTCGCCGCTGATAAGCTCAGAGGCTATCGACTGCTTATGGTCAAAGCCTGCAAGCATCTTGCCGTAAACTACCTTTCTGGCATTTTCAAAGTCCTCACGGCTCACGCCATCTTTGTGGAGCTTTATTACTGCTTCATTAATATGCTCAGCCACAGCCTTCGGATCTCTTGACTCTCCGGAAAGGATAAGCGAGCGGTAGCCGAGTCCCTCAAGATATTCATAGCCGAAGGATGAATTGATAAGACCCTTATCCAGCAGACTGCGGTAAAGAGCCGAGCTTTCGCCGACAAAAGCATTCATAAGGATACTTGTGCATATCTGTTCCTTGTTTGTGGCATATTTATCAGTGCTGTCCTCCTTGAAGCCGATATCAAAAAGCGGTACTGCAACAGGCATTACCTGCTCTGTATAGCTTTTTACCACCTTGTAGGGTTCCTCAGGGAGTATCAGCCTTGTATCCACCGCATCGCTTGGCTTTATCCTTTTATTGACTATATCAAGCACCTCCTGCGGGTCAACTCCTCCGACCACCGTCAGGACCATATTATTCAGGTTATAGTAGCTGTTATAGCATTCGTAAAGTATCTCAGGTGTAATCTCAGCTATAGTTTCAACGCTGCCGGCGATATCTATATTGATAGGATGATTATGATAAAGCCCGCCGAAAAGATTCATCATAACACGCCAGTCGGGACTGTCGTCATACATTTTGATCTCCTGACCGATTATTCCCTGCTCCTTTGCAACCGTTTCCTTTGTGAAATAGGGTGTCTGCATCAGGTCGATGAGTATTTCAAGAGATTCCCTGAAATTATCTGTGCAGGAAAAAAGGTAGCAGGTCATATCAAATGAGGTAAAGGCATTTGCAGACGCACCTGTTTTCGCATATTTTGAAAAAGCGTCTCCGTCCTCGCTTTCAAAGAGCTTATGCTCAAGATAATGAGCTGTTCCGTCAGGTACAGTGACCTCTTTCCCATTGAACATGAATTTTGAATAAATCGATCCGAATTTTGTTCCCATGCTTGCATAGATGGAATTAAAGCCTTTTTTCGGATATACGATGACTGTAAGTCCGCTTTCGTGCTTCATACGGAAATAATGCTCTCCGACACGTTTGTTTTCTATTCTTGTAAAATCCATATCAGCCGCCGCCTGCTGCGGCGAATCCCCCTTCCTTATTCACGGTTTCCCTCGAGTGCATAGACTGTATCAAGCTCAACTGCATTTGCAAGCTCTATGACACGTTCCTTTGACACCTCATCAGCCGCAGCTGCCGCCTCTGCCGGTGACATCTGACCCTCACGGAGAACTCCGCCTATATAGAAGCCCTGCATTGCAGCAAGGCTGTCAAGCGATGAAAGCAATGAATTCTTTATTGCAAGCTTTGCTTCTTCAAGCTCGCCGTCTGTGATCTCACCCTTTTTCATAAGCTCAAGCTGACGAAGAACACTTTCCTCGGTTCTATCGATATTTTCAGTTTCAACTCCGCTGTCGATAAGCATAACGCCCTTATTGTTATCTACCCTGCTGACACAGTAATAGCAAAGGCTTTCCTTTTCACGGACATTCATAAACAGCTTTGAAGTCGGTGTTCCGCCGAGAACTGCTGACATTACAGAATTCGCAAGGCAGTCCCTGTCGTTTTTGAAATATGCACTTCTCAGCCCCATTACAAGCTTTGACTGGGAAAGCTCTTCCTTTTCGGTGATACGTTTTACCTGTTCAGGTATTTTTACTGTCATTTCTGCCGGGGAGATCACCCTCGGGCTGCCGGAAAAATAGCTCTCGAAGCCCCTGTAAGCCTTTTCGGGGTCGCTGCTGCCGAGCATAGTAAGCTCTACTCTTGCATTTGCAAGCAATGACTTCCATGCAGCATAAACATCCTCGTTTTTCAGAGCGACAACTTCATCCCTGCTGCCGTATCTTCCGATAGAATATGCTTCACCGGCGCACATTTCATCAACACATCTTTTTATAGCGTAAACTCTTTTTTCATTGAATTCCGCATCAATATTTTCTATCAGCTGACGTCTTTCCTGCTCAATATCCTCGTCATTAAAAAGACCGTTTTCCACATTCGGATCAAAAAGTATCGAGCAAAGAAGCTCTGCAAGCTCCGAACTTACCGACTGTCCGTCGAGCGCATATCTGTCCTCAAGTCCGGAGACTGCCACAGATACAGCCTGATAGTCGCCGATCTGTCTTACAGACGGATACAGTGCTGCGCCGTACAGGCTGTCCAGCTTTTTACTCAGCGCCGTAAAATCGGGATATTTTTTGCACGAGCGTGTCAGCACGCATGAAAGCAGTGCATTCGCAGCCGCTGTTTTTCTGTCGAGCGGTGTAATAAGAGTCGCACTGAGGCGACCGATCTTGAATCTGTCATCGGTAATGCTGCCAAAGGCAACTCCGTCACAGATATTCTTTCTCACAAAATCTGACATCTGATCAGCTCCATTTTCTAATGTACAGTGTATTCTCCATAAGGCTCCCGTCAAACGGACCTTAACTTTGCTTTTTGATGCGGCAGATATTGTCAGACCATGCCATTTCCTCAGCACGTCACAGTTCCCTGCGCACCAAAGCTTAAAGTTAAGGAATCACTGAATAAAACACGCCTGACGGCTCAGCACCTGTCTTGCTTGCTCTTTTTGCACAACCTGACGAAAAAATTGCTGACGCAATACAGGCACTGGATTTAATCAGTGCTTCCTTAAATATACATAGTTATTATAACACAGTAAGAACAAATATAAAAGCATATTATACTCTTTTTCACAGCTCTTTTCACAGAAATCAATTTTCCTTCAAGGAAATCTTCAATCATATAATCCTGAGCGTAAGCAAAGTTTTTTTATAAGCTTTTGAAGTAGATTCTTCGCTGTGCTCAGGATGACAGTATGAGTAAAAGCATTTGTCGTTTACTATAACATTCAGAATCAGCGTAACGAAGCCGCCTACGCTCACACAAAACCAACATCCGCTACAAAAGTAGGCGAGCACGCACACCGCAGGTCGTGGACAGCGCAGCGGGGGGGATGGAGATAAGGAGGTGCAAATAAAACAGCTGTCCATGAAAAGCAACTAACTAAAGCCAGACAAGTAAAACATCAGAGTATTCTGTAATTCCCCGAAAAAAAGCAAGAGGGGCAAAGCCCCTCTTGCGGTGTTCACATATTAATCTGAATAAAACCTTCATTCATATAAAGCTTATCCGGAAACACATATCCATGTACCTTATCTGCTTTATGCCTGAGCAGCCTCACTTATCACCTTTTCGGCAATATTTCTCGGAGCCTCCTCGTATCTTTCAAAGGTAAAGGTGAAATATCCTCTGCCCTGTGTACACTGACGGATAAATGTTGAGAAATCGCTCATTTCTGCCTGCGGCACCTCTGCTTCGATCTGCTGCATATTGTCATCAGCCTGATCCATGCCCAGCACACGGCCTCTGCGCTTTGTGATCTCGCCCATTACATCACCCATATTGTCTCCGGGAACAACTGCCTTGAGATTTCCCACAGGCTCTAAAAGTACGGGATCAGCCTTCGGCATACCGTCCTTGTATGCAAGTGAAGCAGCCGTCTTGAAGGACATTTCCGATGAATCTACCGGATGATATGAGCCATCATACAGTGTAGCCTTCAGACCAACTACCGGATATCCTGCCAGCGGACCCTTTGAAATAGAATCACGCAGACCCTTTTCAACAGCCGGGAAGAAGCCCTTCGGTACAGCGCCGCCGACAACTCTCTCGGCAAACTCCATTCCCTCGCTCTCGCACGGCTCAAATTCGATCCATACATCACCGAACTGACCGTGACCGCCTGTCTGCTTCTTGTATCTGCCCTGAACCTTGACGCTCTTGCGGATAGTTTCTCTGTATGCGACCTTCGGCTTGGAAAGAACAACATCCACACCGAATTTTGACTTGAGCTTTGAAACGATAACATCAAGATGCTGCTCGCCCATGCCGCTTATAATCATCTGATGTGTTTCGTGATTGTTTTCAAACTTTATTGTGGGATCCTCTTCGCTGAGCTTCATTATGCCCTGAGCGACCTTATCCTCTTCTCCCTTTGTCTTGGGAGCAACAGCCATTGAAAGCGACGGCTGCGGATAATCAACACTGTCAAGAATGACCTTTCTGACAGGTGAGCAGAGTGTATCGCCTGTATTTGCGGAAAGCTTTGCAGCTGCGCCGATATCACCTGCGCCGATGTAGGGTGCATCCTCAAGCTTTTTGCCCTTTGCGATCATTACCTTAGTAACCTTTTCAGCAGAGCCTGTTCTCATATTGATTAGCTGAGTATCGGGTCCTACCTTGCCGGATACTACCTTGAAATAGGAAAGCTTTCCTACGAACGGATCGGCAACAGTCTTGAATACAACTGCTGCTGCTGCGCCGTCCTCATTTACAGCAAGCTCCACCGGCTCGCCGTCAAGGTCAACTGCCAGCTCTGCGGCTTTATCCTCTGCGTTCGGAGCAAGCCAGATAAGACCGTTGAGAAGCTGCTCAACACCATAAGTCAGAAGAGCATCTCCGCAGAATACGGGGCTTATGCTGCCGTTTTTAACACCCTGACTTACACCTACGATAATTTCCTCGGGGGTGAATTCCTCGCCGGAGAAATATTTTTCAAACATCTCATCGCTTGTTTCAGCAACAGCCTCACAGATAGCTGTGCGCAGACCCTCAAGTCTGTCGCCCATATCAGGAAGCGGAACAACATTGATCTTGCCGTCGATATATTTATATGCCTTATATTCAAGAAGGTTTACATAGCAGTCCGCCTGACCGTCAACAATATAGGGAACGACAACAGGACACACTGACGGGCCGAAGGAAGCCTTGAGATTTTCAAATACACGATAGAATCTTGAGCTTTCATCGCAAAGACCGTTTACAAAGAATATCTTTGTAAGTCCTCTTTTATCTGCTGCCTTTACAGCCTTTTCCGTTCCGACGCTGACGCCGCCCTTACCCGAAACAGTAATAAGAACTGAATCGGCAGCTCTTGCAGCCTCATAAAGTCCTCCCTCAAAGTCAAAAAGACCGGGAGCGTCAATAAGGTTTATCTTCTTGCTTTTCCATTCGATAGGTGCAACACAGGTCTGAACTGAGCTTTTGCGCTTGATCTCCTCTGCGTCAAAGTCAAGAACGGTATTGCCCTCGCTTACCTTTCCGAGACGGTCAGAGCCGCCGCAAAGGTAGAGCATAGCCTCGGCAAGTGATGTCTTTCCCGAGCCGCTGTGACCTGCGATAGCAATATTAAAGATATTTTTTGCTGTGTACTGTTTCATGGGATCAGATCCTCCTTTATTATCTGTTTAAAGCATTTTTGATAATCATCCCCATATTTCCTCAGCAGCAGTCCTGATGCCGTTGATTTATGAGGTTTTATTACCAATCGCATTAGTGCATAAATATAAAAACAGTTTACACTGTTATTATTTTTTCATCACTGTAACCAATTATATAACATTCCCACAACAATTACAATAGCAAATCCATAATTTTTATGTATTTTTTCACCACATCCAATAAAAAACCGGCTCGCCGGCGTGCCGCCGGTGTCGATTTCGCGCCGGTGTGCCGCATGGGTCAGAGCTTCCGTTTTTATTCCCTCGGTTCTGACTTTTTCTTAGCAGTCAGGCTAAACAAGCATAGCGGTATCCTCGTGAAGCTTTTCAGCTCATTAAGTCGTGATATAGGGTGAAACGTCACGCTGCCCCTGAATAATACCCTTTTGTTTCAGCTCATGTGAGATAAGGTTGAGGACTCTTCTTTTGTTGCAGCTCCACAGCGGCGCTTCAAGTAAGCGCTTGTCTCCGTCACCGGTCAGGCGGTGGATGACCATATTCTCCGGCAGCACAGATATAATATCACATACGGCTGAAATATATTCCTCCTCACTGAGTGCAGCCGCTTTGCCGTTTCTGTACATTTCATAAAGCTTTGTTCCTCTGAGGATATGCAGAAGCTGAAGCTTTATCCCGTCCGAGCCACAGTCTGCGATATACCTTGCAGTTGCGAGCATATCCTCCCTTGTTTCACCCGGTAGACCGATTATCATATGCGTAATCACCTGTGCGCCGCAGCCGTGCAGTTGTTTTACGGCGTCGGAATATATTTCTGTCCGGTAGCCTCTGTTTATCAGCTCTGCTGTATTGTCGCTGCTTGTCTGAAGCCCCAGTTCGACCCAGACCGGCTTTATCCCTGCAAGCTCTGCTATGAGCTCAAGCTTTTCTTCCTCAAGACAGTCCGGTCTTGTTGCAATATCAAGAACAGCGATGTCATCACGTCTTATCACCGGCATAAAAAGCTCTCTGAGATATGACACATCCGCATATGTATTTGTAAACGACTGAAAATATGCAATATATCTGCTGCCGCTGTATTTTTCAGCCACAAGAGCTTTTGCTGCTTCAAGCTGCTGAGAAATATCCTCCGTATGCTTTGCTGCGAAATCTCCCGAGCCTTCCGCACTGCAGAAAATACATCCCCCCACAGATATTTTTCCGTCTCTGTTCGGACAGGTCATTCCGCCGTCAAGGGACAGCTTATAAAGCTTTTCCCCGAAATGCACTTTCAGGTAATGGTCAAGTGAATGATATCTTCTTCCGCTCCACATATTTATCTCCGTTCCGTCTGCAAAAATAAAAAAGCCGGCAGCAGAGCAATCCGCTGCCGGCAGCTGTTCATCAGCCCTCAGGTGAGAAATTATCCTTACCCACACCGCAAAGAGGACAGGTCCAGCCCTCAGGGATATCCTCAAAAGCTGTACCCTGAGCTATACCGTTATCAGGATCGCCCTCATAAGGATCGTAAACATAACCGCAGACATTACAGACATACTTTTTCATAGAATAGCCTCCTTTAATAATTCCGGCAGCATTAATATAATCTCTCCGCCGCCCTGTATTTTGTTATCCAAAGTATACAATAAATTCCACCGCTTGTCAACACGTTTATCGCTGCGGCGGAGTGCCTCCGCTGTCAATTCTGTCTTTAAAAACTTTCTTCATACACATACTTTTATGAATCACGGAATGTGTTCTTCTATTATCCCATATTCCCAAATGTGTGCAAAAACAATAATTCTGAAAAGTCCCAGAATTATTTTACACCAACATCGCTGCGCATCAGGGCAACAGCATTTACTTTAAAGGCTCAATCCGGACTTTTTAAGAGAAAGTCCGGATTGAGAGCAGCCATGAACAAAATTCGTTTTTTGCTCATACGCCCATATTGAGCCTGAGAAGCAAGCTTCAAAGCAAATTTTCCCTCACGAAAAACAACATCTAAACACCAATGGAGTTGGTTTTCAATTGACCAATGCTTTCTTACAGAATCTGCAAATTCATTTAAGTCAGTTAAAGATGTAACGAAATACCTTATATATTCACACGCATTTCACCATTTTCCGTCACATTTGATTTAACCATTCCAAGCCCTCTCAAACCGCTCCATTCGGGCTTCTGATTTAACCATTCAATATCGGTCAAAGGGCGATATTCACGTTTTTCTACTCTTTCGTGTCCTTTATCAAGTCAAAGTAGTCTTTGGTATCCTGTAATAGTGCCGGTTGATTTTGTTTCAAACCAATAGTATAATCAGCACCTTTTTCGATTATCTTTTTTACTATTTTCCTTTGGCAGCTGATAGCATCTGCTGTTACTATACAGCCTTCAACATCAATTAGCTCCAGCAATTCCGGGACAGAAACAATCTCGTTTGATTTTTTTCAACAGTTATTTCACCCAATGTTATTTGTGTTTCCGCAACAAATGCACTAATAACATGATATGCCCTGTGTTTTTCATTCCCACTTCCACATATTGTCTTTCCGTCTATTGCTATCGTTTCTCATCTACCTCTTTTTACAGATATCCAATTTATCAAACACATTTAGAGTTCTGACGGATTGATTCTTTCAAATACTCGTCTGAATGTATCACTGTCCGGTATACCATTCGGAAGTTCAAGAAATTTCGCTAAATACTCTTTGCGATTTATCCCGAACGCCTCCATATCGGAATAATCTTCCCCTCCGCAAATTATCGTACACAGTCCAATGATTATTATATCTTCGAGCTTATGGCGTATGTTTCCGTGACTTGTTCTCCTCGGCTCTGTGATATTTTGTATTTCTGTTTTTAATTCTTCTATTTTCATGTTTTTATTTTATCCTTTTTCTTTATAAAAGTAAATGCTGTTGCCCTGATTGACCTGCAAAGAGTAGTTGACACCTGTGGCAAAAACTATCCGACACTTCGTAAGCTCAGGGTTCTATTCAATCAGCTTTACGAATATGCCATGAAGTATGAGCTTTGCAACAAGGATTATTCTCAGTATGTGGATTTTACCAAGCATAAGGACAAAAATCCCAACAAGACAGACCGTTCACCATTCAGCAAGGAAGAAATTTCTTCTCTGTGGGTACAGAAAAACAACCGCTATGTGCAGGTTGTTCTTATGATGATATACAGCGGTGTGAGGATTTCGGAATTGCTTGAGCTGAAATGCGAAAATGTCAATTTAGAGGAACACTGCTTTGATATAATAAAAAGCAAGACCGAAAACGGCATATGCAAAGCACCGATTGCCGACAAGGTTTATGATTTCCGGGTAAAATGGTACAACGAAAAAAGTGAATTTCTTGTCCATGCTGATAATGGAAAGAAATTCACTTATACAAACTATTGCGATTCATATTGGGAGCCGGTTATGGAGCTGATAGATGCGGCACACAAACCGCACGACACCCGACACACCTGTATTTCAATGATGACAGAGAAAGGTGTGTCTCCAACGCTGATAAAGAAGATCGTTGGTCATTCCGGCGCTATGTCACTGACGGAGAGAGTGTATACTCATGTGAATGTGCAGGAGCTGCTTGATGCTATAAACAAAATATAGACAGTTAATAGGCTGTGCCTTCGGGTGCAGCCTTTTTTTCCTCAAGATCATGCAACGTCTTACCGTCCTTAGTTTTCCACGATGTCCACCCATTACAGCTTTTCCCTGTAACAAACTCAGCTGCACTGGACGGACTGGTGAACAGCACGTCCTCCTGTAATATACTGTCTATGATCTTGCACTCATCACGTTTCTTTCGGTTACCTGGCGATATGGTCTCATCTGTACCGCTGCCGGGAGCAATCTTGCTACCTTTCAGAACGACAAAACCTTCTGCAGTCTGCTTGGCAGATGCTTCGACGGTAAAGTTGAGCTTCTTGATAGTGCGGGTGAAGAAAAGCTCTATCTCCTCAGATGCAGTATCCGAGATATCCTCGATAACAGGGACGCTCTTATTCAGCGGAACGAATATCTTATGACCGAGCGTACCCATAATGAGCTTGGCATAGTCTACAAACTCCTCAAGTTCGCTCTCTTTTTCCTCGGTGATATGTCCGGGGGACGGATCATTTCCGTTTTTGACGATGTACCTGCTGGCTTCTATTGCGAGATTACAGAACTTGTTTTCAAGATAACTTATCTCCGTAGGTCCGAAAGAGTTATTAGAGGTAGTAAATACGACTGCTTCTGTCCAGTAATCTTTATCGGGATTTCGCTTATGCTCCATAAGGCGGAAGAGAATGCCCTCGCCGTTCTTCCTGATGCCAGCCTGTCCTATGTAAGCGATGTTCTCCCCTGTGTCATCGGAAATACCAAAAAGGAAATATACACCGCTCCATTTCAGATCTTCACGGTTTTTGCATTTTTCTATTTCGGTACGAGGTATCTTATACGCAACGCCTGTCCAGTTGGCAAGGGTGCATTTGATACGTCCGCTTGCATCTCCGTCCATCAGAAAAAGGTTAATATTCTTTCCTCTTGCCATTTTTATCACTCCAAACAAGGTATAGCTTTACACTAATTATAAAACGTATTTGTTGTGAAAGTCAATTCATAAAATGTTTTTCAAAAAAGCAAAAGCCATTCATCAGAACAATGAATGGCTTAAAATTTGTTAGTTACCTGTTAGTTACGTGTTAGTTACCGTTTGAGATCCACCGTATTTCAGGCAAACCTGGAACGACAAAACCCGCATAAAAACCGTATTTCTGATAATCGCCGTAAGGCTGTAATTATCTCTTTGAG
>CACWVH010000062.1 GCA_902764235.1 uncultured Ruminococcus sp. | reverse complement strand
TTTTAGATTTTCTCATTTAGTCTGAATGTTTACTTGGAGCTTATTATACTTTTTAAGAATTTGCGGAGAAAGACGATGGGGATTTGACGCTTACGTTTTGCCTTTCTATATTACGCTGGAGGATTGAGGGGATACGAAACATCAACAAAAAACGGCACAGTCAAGCCAATAAATTTCAGGCTCAGACTGTGCCGTTGATTATTTCTGTCAACACCAAATAAAAAGCAAGAAGTTACAAGGGTACAACGCCCGTTGAGAGTAAACTATTGATAAACTGTTGAATCCTCCTCAATGCAAGATTCCCTGTATTCATCAAAAAATGCTGTCAGCTTATTCTGCACTTTTCAGCGCCGTGTATATTTCCTCTGTAAATATACCAAGCACTTCACGCTTAATTTCCTCATCATTCAGTAGCAGCGAGAAGAAGTCCTGATTCTGTTCCAGCCCTTCAATCAAAGCATCGTCTATATCATCAAAGTAAGAAAACTCGAAATCTTTGACGGTATTATTCTTCGCACTCGCTTTCAGCTTATCAGACTTCATAAGAATATCTCTGATCTGAAGCATAGCCTTTACAGCAACATCGCTGTCATAGGCTTTTCCTGTACGAGCATTTATTGCTGCAATGATTTCAGATAGTCTTTCTTCTTTTGCAGGCGTTAGTCCGAAGCTTTCGGCAGATGGCAGCTTGACCACTGGTTTTGCAACAATATCAGATTTAGTATGCTCGTCCTGTTTCTTTTGGACAAACTGAGTGGCTCTGATCTTACCATCAAGATTATAGCCCGGTCCAGGATGCCTGATGTTAATATGAGAAAGCAAGAGAATTATGTAGTTGTACTTCTTGTGAAGCTCTATATCCTCAAAACATGATACCTGAATCATAAATTCATAGAAACGCACAAAATGACGGAGGTCAACCACGATCTCACGCTGTTTATCAATACTGTAATGTTCGATCAGCTTTTGAGACTTATCAAGGCAGAAATTAACCTTATTTTTATCGGAAGCAAGAACTTTATTCTTATAAAGAATCTCGTTGACCTTATCCACATCTTCGGGATCAATGATAGCATAAGCGTCGATCTGAGCTTCAAGGTCATAGATTGCAGTCGGGGTAACGGAATTAGAGAGAAGCGTAGTTGTGTAATACGGAGCAAATGCATTAGTGATATCCTCATAGCTGTTGACAAAATCGAGGATAAAGGTCTTTTTCTCAAAGGGAGGACAAATTCTGTTAAGTCTGGAAAGGGTTTGTACGGCGTTCACGCCTTTTAGCTTCTTCATAATATACATTGCACAAAGCTTCGGCTGATCAAACCCCGTCTGATATTTATTCGCTACCAAAAGTACCTGATAATCGTCTTTATCAAACTCTTTTGTGAGCCTATCTTCGGGAATGCCGTTGATACCCGGCTCTGTGTATTCTGTATCATCATCAGGGAGCTTCACCTTGCCGGAGAACGCAACAAGCGCCCGAATGCCCTTGTATCCCTTTTTGGAGCAATAGTCCTCAAAAGCCCTGCAATACTTGACGGCTGCTTGTCTTGAAGCTGTGATGACCATTGCCTTTGCCTGTCCTCCAAGCTCCTGCATAACAGTTGTACGGAAATGCTCTACAATGACCTCGATACGCTGGGCAATATTCGTTTCGTGCAGCTCAACAAATCGGGCAATCTGGCGTTTTGCACTTGCTGTCTGCATCTTCGGATCTTCTTCTATTTCCTTGTTTATCTGATAAAATGTTTTGTATGTGGTATAATTCTGTAATACATCAAGAATAAAACCTTCTTCGATAGCTTGTTTCATAGAATAAACATGGAATGCTTCACGTTGTCCGTTGCTATTGATCGTACCGAAAAGCTGTAAGGTTGTTGGCTTCGGAGTAGCGGTAAAAGCAAACATCGAAACATTCTGCTGTTTGCCGTTTCTTGCAAGCTCTGCTGCAATCTCATCCTCCATGTCCCGACATAACTCATCACCCATACCGAGGGACTGCGTGACCGCTGCCATATCCTTGCCCGCCGTTGAAGAATGTGCTTCGTCGATAATAACGGCAAAACGCTTATTTTTCAAGCCTTTTACGCTGTCAACGATATAGGGGAACTTCTGTATTGTGGTGGCAATGATCTTTGTATTGCCGTTGAGAGCAATAGCGAGGTCGGCTGAGTTGCACTTCTCATCCATAACACGGATAAGTCCCGACTTATGCTCCATACCCATGATAGCTCTCTGAAGCTGTCTGTCAACGACAACTCTATCGGTCATAATGATGACATTATCGAAAATGATCTTATTATCGGCATCGTGGAGCGTAGCAAGGCGATACGCAAGCCAAGCAATAGTATTGGTCTTGCCGGAGCCTGCACTATGCTGAATAAGATAGTTGAGTGAGGTGCGGTTTTCCTCTACATCGGCGAGGAGCTTGCGAACAGCATCGAGCTGATGATAACGGGGAAAGATAATGCTCTCCTTGACCTCGACCTTGCCTGTTTTTTCGTTTTCCTTTTCCTCTGTCTTGATAAAAATGAATTTGGAGATCAGGTCAAGGATCGTATCCTTCGTGAGAATATCGTCCCATATATAATGAACAGGATAATCATCCTCGCAGGGAGCATTGCCTGCTCCTGCATTAACACCTTCGCCGTTGCCCCGGTTGAACGGCAGGAAGAAGGTCTTTTCACCGTCGAGCTTTGTTGTCATATAGACTTCGTGCAAGTCCATAGCGAAATTGACGAGTGTGCCTGCCTTGAATAAGAACAGTCTTGACTTCGGGTCACGCTCTGTCCGATACTGAACTATCGCATCGTCCGTTGACTGTCCTGCATAGTTGCATTTCAGCTCCATCGAGATAATTGCAAAGCCGTTGAGGAAGATCACAACGTCGATACGCTCTTTATCATTCGCCCACACTTCTTCCATGACAGTAAAGCGGTTCATTTCGTATTTCCGCATCAGGTCTTTATTGAAAGTGGTCGCAGGCTTTGTGAACATCAGCTCCAACTTTTGCCCCGATATCTCCACACCATGGCGCAGCACCTCAAGCAGACTGCCTCTTTTTTTGGTGCATTCGGCATTGATAAAAGAAACGATGGTTTCTTCTGTACGCTCCTTATGCAGCTTTCTCAGCTTTTCCATTGTTTCGGGTTGTGTATCGTTCAGAAAGCCGAACAGCATTTCACGGTCGATCGCAAAACGGCGGTCGAAGTCGGTTGCTTTTCTGATCGTGTAGCCGTTTTGGTCACGGAGTATGCCGAGCAGTTCAGCTTGATAGTCTTTTTCAGTCAATATATTGTTCATATTAGATCAGCTCCTTTTTACAAAAGATTACTAAACCTGTTCTTTATGCTTTCGCATAAAACATCTATGCTATCAGGAAATAGTGTCTCTTTGTTAATCCCAAACATATTCAATTCTTTTAATATTTTCACTTTTTTGTCTGCTGGAATAATGAATATCGTATTGATACATGAGCTATCTTTTTCAATCGGTAATATTTCAGAAGTAAACGCTAATTCAGAGTTATTATGCAGGTAGGGTACAATTCTATTTGGGAATAGAATGTATCTGCCACTTTGTGCTTGTTGTCTCTCAATCCGAATTGGTGCATATACAAATAATGGTTCTTCACAGCATGATTTAACCCATTGGTCAGGATTTTTCATCCAATCAGGAGCATTTGCATCTTCCTCTATTTTTCGTGAAAGTAAAATATCCGTAATATTACATTGTTCTAAAAAATACGGTTGCTTTGAGGCTCTCTTTAAAAATGTTGTCATTGTCATCTCGGTATTTGAACTTTCGATAATACGATAAGTATCCGCAATCGCATTAACTATTGGATATGTGGAAGCACTAATTTCATTATGTGTAAATACAATCACTTCACCGTCGGGAATATAGTTCTTGCCAGTTTGATCTTTTTTTATTCGTGTGTTGCAAGCAAAATATAATGCTACTAAAGGATTTTCGCTCACATCCAATAGTCTTGTTGGCATTTCATAATGCTGTAGCAATGCCAATAATTCTAATGGGCGTAGATCAGCTCGAAAAATATCCGGTCGTTTATATTGAGCCATTTCAATCATATCTCTTTCATGATTAAAAAGAGAAATGCTTGTTGATTGTTCTCGTCCTCTTGATATCGAAGGGATAATATCATACGATTCATCAGAATGACCACGATATAATAACACTTCATTTTTGACGGGCATTGCTTTTATTGTATTGTTATTTAGTTCGCATATCTTTTCAACATACTCGGATAGATTTTGTATTATTATCTTGTTCATACGCCTACCTCCTTCTTTCCCGTCACATACTCAAAGATCAGCGACTTCTTGTATTCCTCTATTGTTTCAATCTGCTGTTTCTTTAAGGCAATAATACTGTCGATTTCAGCAATCTTACTGTCGAGATAATCAGCTATTTCTTTTTGTTCTTCATACGGCGGAACAATTACAGAAATAGCGCCTAATTGTTCCTCTGTTAGTGAATGACGCAAATTCTTTGCAAGATGTAAAAGTGTTTTGTCATTATCTATCATAGTATAATAGTATACGTAATATGGTGCAAAAGCATTATCACTCATAATAAATTGACTATATGCTGGACTGGTTAATCCAAAGTCTTTTATCAGTCCAATACAGCGAGGAGTCACATCTATATCAAACAGACACATTAAAAGATTATCCGGCTCAACATATTGATATCCATCAAATGTTGTAGGCATTTTTCCACCAGCGTCTAAATCTCTGATTATTACCCCGTTCATAGTCAGCGACAAGATTTGTTCGCCATTATATTTAGGGCAGATTTTTTTAACCTTACGCATTACATATTTATTTGGCATAGTAGACCAATGTGCAGGCATATCTCCAATCCACTGCACACCGCTATCCCTCATCTCCACATCAGGATCAAGCCCCTTTGTGACCGCTTCGGTAATGACGGAGCGCTTGTATTCTTCGAGGGTTTCGATTTGGGATTGGATGTCGGAGACAGCAGTATCTAATTCTGAACACTTAGCATCAAGAAAGTCAGATATTTCTTTCTGTTCATCTTCTGGTGGTATGATTATGGAGCAATTCATCAATGCTTTTTGCGTAATCGAAAACACCTTAACACCTGATGCTGCTTCTCTTAATTGCTTTCTCCAAGCATCAGTTTTGAATAAATAGGCAAAGAATCGATTGTCATGTTTTATTAAAGAGTGCATAATTATTGCATGGTAGCCACCAAATAGCAGTGATGTATCACGTTTATAAACGCAGTTGCCACAGCCGTCATAATCTTCCGATGTATCAGCAAAAACGAAATCATGCTGAAAAACCTCACATTGAGGATTATTTGCTTGATATTGAAAATCAACATATCTCAGCAGAGTATCTTTAATATCTGTTCCACTATTATCTTTTGAATGGATTTGTCCGTAACTAATAACAGGCAATCCCGCTTCAATAAGGTTTTCTTTTGTTATTGATAAACCTTTACCGTTAGAAAACAGATACTTCATTTTATTGGTTGTCCAATCAGTTGGGATATGGGCAATCCAATCTACTCCACTTTCTTTCATCTCACGCATTGCCATCACCCCCGAACAGCCGTGCAATACGCTCACTGACTGACTTTTCAAGCTCCAGGAACCGCTGTTCAAGCTCCTCGCTGGGTCTGGGCTGCTGGTATTTGTAAAAATATCTTGTAAACGGGATCTCCGCACCCGTCTTGACAACGGGATTTTTCTTGCCTAAATCTTCCTCAAAGAACCACTGCGCATCGGGAACATGGGGGAGAACCTCTCTTGCCATATAGTCCTCGATACTCTCGTCAAACTTAACGATCTCCGTGTCCTTTGTCTCCTTATCGTAGATGATGTTGCCCTTCTTGTCACGCTGAATCTCGGCAGATTTGTCCATAACTGACAGACCGTCAGCGATCTTGTCAAGCAATTTCTTGTCAGCCGTTGCCGTGCTGAGTATTTTTGTCAGTACGGGCATAAATGCCGCAGGGGACAGATATACCGCATCGGAAATTGCATTGTTCAGGGCTTCGATGATCGCATCGTAAACTGACTTATTATTCTGGAAGTTTTCCAGCTTCTTCATGTCCTTGCCGGTCAGCTCCTCAGCATTTTCAAGCTCTGCGACCTTTGCAGGATCATACAGCGATGATAACGCGCCCTTAGAAAGCATAGCCTGAATACGCTCGCCATTGATTGCATAGCTTCTTTGCAACGGCTGCATGACGGTATATTCACGATAGATAAACTCCGTATTCGGATAGATCTTGCAGTATTCGTTTTCGGTAAAGTTTGCATACAGCTCTGTTATGGCACTGCGGTCTTCGGGGGTGATCTCATTTTTCTTGTTGCCGAGAGCCTTGCGGAGCTTATGGAAGATCGAGCCTGCATCAATGAGCTGAATCTTGCCACGGCGCTCCTCACGCTTGTTCTTCGACAGCACCCAGATGTATGTAGCGATACCTGTGTTGTAAAACAGGTCAACAGGGAGTGCGATAATTGCTTCGATCAGGTCATTTTCAAGCAGCCAGCGCCTTATCTGACTTTCGCCTGATGACGTTCCGCCCGAAAACAGCGGCGAACCGTTTTCGATGATAGCAGCCCTGCCGACAATATCGTCCATCTTATTGACAGCCGACTGCACAAACAACAGCTGCATATCGCCTGAACCGGGCAGACCGGCACCAAAACGACCGTCAAGGCCTTTTTGATTCTCTTCCTTGACAGCCTGCTCCACGCCCTCTGCCGCATCCTTTCCGCCCCACGGCGTACCGAACGGCGGATTTTCAATGACGAAGCGCATCTTTCTGTCGGCAAAGCAGTCTGCCTTCATGGTATCCTGCATACGGATATTCTCGGCGTTCTGTCCCTTGATAAGCATTTCAGCCACGCACATAGCATAGGATTCGGGATTGATCTCCTGACCGAACAGACGGACATTAGCAGTCGGATTATAACGATGAATAAAATTATAGGAAGTTGAAAGCATACCGCCTGTTCCTGCTGCCTGATCCAGTACGGTTATTTCCTTGTGATCATCGAAGATATCCTCGCATCCCTCGGCAAGCAGAATGTTGACCATGAGCTTGATAATATCTCTGCCGGTGTAGTGATCGCCGGCTTCTGCATTTTCTGAGAATCTGCGGATCAGGTCCTCAAAGATATATCCCATCTTCACATTGTCAATGGTCTTAGGATCAAGGTCAAGCTCCGAAAAAGCCTTGACCACCGACAGCAGACGGTTGTTGTTATCCATCTTATCGATCTGCTTGTCGAAATCAAGACTTGCGATAATGTCCTGAACATTAGGCGAAAAGCCTTCTATGTAGCTTCTGAAATTCGCCGCAAGGTGATCCGGATCATTGACAAGCTCTGCAAGGGTATATTCGCTTGTATTATAGAATTGATACCCCGACACACGGCACATAGCCTTTGCAGGATAGTTCGGGTTCTTCTTGTACTGCTCCACAACAGCCTGCTTATTACCCTCCAAAGCGCACTCAAAGCGGCGAATGATGACCATAGGAATGATAACATCCTTGTACTTGTCGCTCTGGTATGTACCTCTTAATTTGTTTGCGATCGACCAAATGAAGTTTACTTCGGTCGATCCATCGACAGGACTGTCGTCCCACATAGCATCTATTATCATTTTTTCTGACATACGGCTCAGCCTTTCTAAGTTTTGTCATTCAGGTTTATATACACAGTCATTTTATCACATTATACATAATTTTACAAGCTATGTATTTTTATATTCTATATGACATGTACAATAAAATGCACAATAACTCAATTCAGTACATCTATTATCCGTAAACCCTTCTTTTTCGCCTTTTCCTTAAACTTTGCCGCCCCACCAGTGATCTTCCACACATAAAAGACTGCAATATCCGAATGTTTTAACATCCAATCATTTCTCTTGCTGATAGCGAACCGTTTCGGAACGCTTTCCATACCATCAGGGAAGAGGGTATCTTCGCCGTAAATCTCCTTGATATGTTCATTGGGCATATAAGCGAGGACAACGGTGTATCTGATCTTCGGATACTTAACTTTCAGCTCTTTCAGAACATAAAACACCATACTGTCAAACTGTCCCTGATGACCTACATAGAAGTCTGTAACACCGTCCTCTGTTATCAGCTTTTCTATTATTTCTGTCAGTTTTGGTTTGATGTTGTGTGTAACTTCACGGTGACCAAAGAAACAGCAGGTCTTTTTGTTAGTAAACATAATGCATCCTCCTGATATTTGGGATATATCGTAATTATAGCATTTATTTTTGTAATTTGCGATATGTCCCACACGATATATCCCATATTTTTATACAATTATGGTAATGATAATCGTGGGAGGATACACAGTGAATACCAAAGAAGCCGTAGCCGAGCGAATTAAGGTGCTTTGTAAAGAAAGAAATCTGACAATAAACGGACTTGCAAATCTATGCGGCGTTTCACCATCAACTATTTACAGTCTGTTGAATACAAAAAGCAAAAATCCGGGAGTAGTTACAATCAAGATCATTTGCGATGGTCTTGACATTTCAGTCAGAGAATTCTTTGACAGTGACCTATTCAACAAAACCGAACAGGAAATAAAATAGCAGGAGCATCAACCTTACATTACGGTCTGATACTCCTGCTTGTTTTTTATTATCTTTTGGAATCTCCGAATAAAACAGGACTCCCGACTTTAACTACCGGAAGTCCTGATTTTCTTTGCTTGTTCTCTTTATTTGGTCGCAATCTGGTCGCAAATTCTATGTTCGATAGCCTGAAACCCGCATGAATACTAAGTTTATTTGTCCAAACTCTTCATCGTCGGGAGCTTATTTCTGCATATATGTAACGCTTTATAAGCCGATTTTTGCCTATAAAACGGAGTTCTCGTATTGACTGCGATACTATTAACTTTTACTTTTCTTTGTAATTGGTCGTAAATCAGTCGTAAGTTGGTCGTAAGTTTTTAAGCATCGTTTTCCTGCTCTTCTTCCTGTTCCTCTTTCAGTGCGTTGAAGTAATCTTCAAAGTTGATAAGCTCAGACTTTTTCAGTTCCTTCGTAGCGTCTGCGTAAATCTGCAAGGTGGTCTCTGCATCAGCGTGACCGAGTATATCCTGCATAGCCTTGATATTTACGCCTGCTTCGCACATTCTCGTTGTAAAGGTGTGCCTGAGCGTGTGGTTGCTGATCTTAGGGAGCAGAACAGGATCCTTTTTGCCTGTATCAAGGACTTTATAATTGCAGTCCCTGACGATACGGCGGAGTGCCTTATTCAATGTGCTTTGATTCTGCGTATTGCCGAAACGATTGATAAAGATGAAGTCGGTATATCCATCCACAACGGCATTGCAGGAAAGCTCGGCTTCCTCCTGATACTCTTTTTCCTTGATAAAGGCTTCCCTTACCTTCGGGAGCATAGGTATCGTTCTTTCACCTGCTTTGGTCTTTGGCGTGTTGATCGCAAATCCGCACTTCTCAGTACCGCCTCTGTCAAAGTAAACAAGGGTGTGGTTTACGCTGATCGTGCCTTCTTCAAGATCAATATCCTGCCAGCGAAGCCCTGTGACTTCTCCCACTCTCATTCCGGTGTAAAGCATAACCGTGAAGATCGGATACCATCTGTGATACTGCCCTTGCTTTGAAAGAAAGCTCTCAAGCAGTCGCTGTTCCGGTACGGTCAATGCCCTTTTCTTTTCGGTATCGTTGTTATGGGCTTTCTTCAATTCCTTCAAAGCGTTGTCCGCAGGATTGTAACGCAGATATTCGTCTTCAACGCCTAACTCCAGAACCTGATGAAGAACGGTGTGAATACTGTCAATCGTGCCAGCTTTCAAATGCTGTGCGTCTGCAAGATGATTATAGAAAGCTCTGACATCCGAACGCTTCAAATCAATTATATGTATCTTGCCGAAGCTCGGCTCAACATACTGCGTATAGGAATACTTGTAACACTGAAATGTGTTGGCTTTCAAGCCCTTCTTCAACTGCACCCAACGGTGATATAGGTCGTTGATCGTCAGGTCATTCTTGTCTGCCCTGATACCGTCCAGAGCGTCACGCAGTACATCGTTTTCCTTTTCTCTTAACTCGTCAAGTGTCTTAGCATAGACAGAGTGCCTTTTGCCTCTCTTGTCTCTCCACTTGTACTCAAATGTTCCGTTTGCTCTTTGATATTCTCCCTCTTTCAAAACTCGTCTTTTATTGTCCTTGCGTCTCTCTATTGCCATGATTTGCTCCTTCCTGACACAAAGAGAACACGTTCGATTCTTATTTTATACCATTCGTGTCTCTTTTGTCAATTAAAATAGACATCGTTTACACAGAAAATGTTTTAGACAGATATTCATCCATCTTTTTTCTTTTTATCAAACGCTTGCTGCCTACCCACAGGACAAAAGAACACTTATCATCATCTGTCAGCTGACGGAGCTTATTAACACCTATGTTAAAATAAGCTGCTGCTTCTTCCAATGTAAGATTGGACTTTTCATAAATCGGAACTTCGTATTTCATAGTATTATCACCTTTCTAAGCGAAACCATCCTCAATGGTTTTATCTCTTTTTATTTTTTTACTCATGATCGTGATCCCCTTAGTCGAAATTATTATCTGAGCTTTGGCTTATTTTTCTTGCTCAGAATTGTGTCTATCTTCTGTTCATCATCCTCCTTAAAAGCCAAATTGTATTTTTCTTCCTGTCCGTTTTCTCCCTTGCTGAATACGGCGAACATTTCCTGACCACCAGTCTGCTTATGCAGCTCCTCAACTTCAACTCTTGTCAGAGTCCTGTAACGCAGCTTTTTTCCGTTAAGCAGTGCATCGGATTTCAGCATTGTATTGACTTTTGAATTTCTCGCAACAGAAAACAGATCATCACTTTTAGCCCTATACTTTTCAGGAAATAGACAGTGAAGTATATAATCCTTGTTTTGCGGAAGGAATGCTAAGGAAACACTGAATAAAGCACCTTATACTGAGCAAAAAAGCAAATGACATGATTTTTTCACAAAGCAAACGGATTATAACCGAAAAATACCCTAAA
>CACWVH010000061.1 GCA_902764235.1 uncultured Ruminococcus sp. | reverse complement strand
TTTTCATTCTTTCCATATTATAGCATAGTTTATTGCCTTTATAATTCATTATTCTAATAAAGAATTATATTTTGCGATTAAATCAGTGTTTCCCTAATTATAACAACTGACGGAAGTGCGAACGTTTAATAAATTTCTTTTTATATCCGCCTTGCGGCTCAAATTTGTAGAAATTTATGGTATAATAAGTCTGAAGCCTGAATGATCTGCTGATTGTCTTTATCCTGAATCCGTGAAACTCATTATTGATTGTCAGGTTTTTAAGTTGTTCACCCATAAGGTGCAGCTTCTCCTGCCCATCCCCCCGTCCCCCTTCCCAAAGGGAAGGGGGAGACTTCAGGGGACGGCGGCTGAAATGAAAACCCGGAAGGTTTAAAAAAAGATTTAATTCAATTTCACGGATTCAGGTTTATAACAAGGAGTGAGCAATGTGAAAAAAGAAACAACCGCCGGACTTACTATCCAGTCCAAGAAAAACATACCTGTTGATACCGTTATAAGAAATAACAAGGATACCTTTACCGAAAGTAAATATTCTACAGAGCTGTCCTGTGTTCTTCATAGTATCGTTAAAGATAAAGGGCTCAGAATTCCTGATATTATCAAAGAGTCTGCACTTTCAACCCAATATACATATGAAATTTTCAGAGGTGATAAGAAAAATCCATCAAGGGATATCGTTCTGTCCCTTTGTATTGGTATGCACCTGACGCCTGAGGAAACAAACCGCCTTTTGCTTGTCACAGGCTATGCTCAGCTTTACAATAAGAATCTGAGGGATTTTATCATTTATGACGGACTTCAGCATAACAGAAAGATCGACACTATAAATCTCACACTACAGGAACATGATCTTGAGCCTTTATCCAAGATCAAGGGTGATAGCATTAAATGATCTGATACTGATCTTCATCAAGCTTGCACAAGAACGCTGAGTTTTTAAAAGAATGGTATAAATACCCAAACTTATAAACCTGCCCGTGCCGACCGGCTTTTCATCAGATGATGACTGCTGTCAGCACGGGCTTTTTTGCAGAATTACCCCGGAGCGCAGATGCAGCTTATGGCATTTCACTCCGGGGTATGAATGGGGTTCTATTCGATTTTCATTATTTTACTTTGTGATCTCTGTACCCATGAAGGTGATCGACTTTATTTCTTCGGGATTTATGATTACCCAGCTTGAAACATTCTCATCCTCGCTGTCAAAGTATGTGAGCGTTACAACGTGCTTTTCCTCGTAATTGTGATTTATGCTGTACTGAGCGCTGAGTACCTTGCCGTTGGTAAGTGTTATCTTTGCTGATCTTTCGTATACCGGGATAAGTCCTGCAAAGGTATCATAATCATCCTTGCCCTCGGGTAATGTGTAGTCAAGCTCAACATCTGTGCTGAGAGAGCCTGCATTGATCCTTGCGACCTTAAAGTCAGTACCGTTTTCTCCCCTGAGCGTTGTATCTGCTGCCGGAAGCTCCTTTACATTACTCTTGTAGTTAAGCTTTGCAGAAACATCGAGGTCTATATTTATTTCCTTTCTTGTTGCAATGACCATGCTGTAACCATGTACAGTAATGACCTGATCGTCTCTGAGGGATTTGATATTATCTGTTATCACTCCGTTGAATCTGTCGTGGTCAAGCTCAAATCTTACAAAATCATCCATTGTATCAGATTTGTAAAGAACCTTGTCTATCTGATAGATGTAAAGATTTTTGTCCTCAGCCCTGAGAGTCTCGCCCTTGAGGCTCTGGAAAAGTCCGCTGTCGATATAGCTTGAAAGATAGCAGTTGATCGTTTTGCTGTCAGCCATTTCATAGCTTACAAAGCAAGGATAGGGTGTATCAAAGGGATCTCTGAACCATATTGAATGTGAGATCTTTGCTGTCGGATCTTCGTCATATTCTGTTGCATCGGTGATATCATGGCCGACTGTATGCCAGATCATTGTCTTTTTGATTTTCGGGTTCATCAGCTCTGAGCTTTCAGCGTCCGGGTCGATGTCCGCAACCTCTTCCTCAAACTGCTTGCAGGTATTATCATAGTAATTTCTGTAATCACTTGACTCGATGAATGAATCCTTGCCTGCCTCGATGATATCAGAGCCGTCTGCATTTGTCAGGCGGACAAGTGATACCATATTGGTATCGTCTCCTGTGATTCCGAGGAATTCACCCTTCATGCTGCTCTCTGTTGATACATTGACATCGCTGCCGGGATAGAGATTATTTAGCATTTCGCCTGCGCTGTGTTCGCCGATGAAGCTGTTTATACCGCCCAGTGCGCCGACTGTGAGTGTGCCGACTGCAAGAACGCTTATGAGTGCTGCTGCAAGAATTATCGGAGCTTTTCTTTTTGACTTTTTCATAGTTGATCTGCCGCCTTTCTTTTTGTCTGCGGAAAGCTTTCTGTGAACGCCTTCCATTACATCCTCCGGATCGATCTTATACGCCGGGTCGAGTGTGCTTTCATCTATTCCCTCGGGTGTTTTTTCGAGTACATCAAACATTGTCTTTTTCATACTGCAAAACCTCTTTCCTTTAAAATTTTCTTCAGCTTGTCCTTTGCCCTTGAAAGCTTTGTGCGGACTGTCGCATCATTCATTTTCATTATCTGCCCGATCTGCTTTGAATTCTGATAGTAATAATACCTTCTCAGGATTATCTCCCTGTCCGGCTCGCCTATCTCGTTGATCGCTTCAAGCAATGACATTGATGCGTGTTTTTCCTCTATATCATCGGTAAGCAGGAAATCATCCTCAAGTGTCATATTTTCTATGCTTACCACCTTGCTGTGTTTGTTCATATCCCTGAGTCTGTTTTTGGTCTTGTTCTTGGCTATCTGACAGATATACGCCTTGAGCTTTCCGACCTCAAGCTTATCTGCATTGTACCACATAGCTATGAAGGTATCCTCAGTAAGCTCTTCTACATCCTCCTTTGAAAGCTGACTTCCTGCAAGGTTGCAGATTATCGCGCTTACAAGCCTTGTGTACTGCCTGATTGCCTCATCCAGAGCTTCGCTGTCCTGCTCCTTTAGTTTTTTTATCATAATTTCCTCATTCATATGTACCTCCTGCGCAGGTCTTTCACCTGCAAAATATTGCAATATTTTTTTCGACGCCGCTTTCACTTTATAAAACACCGTTTTCTGCGAAAGTGTTTCAGCTTTTTTAAATTTTTTTATTTTTGCTGCTTTCACTTTATATAACACTGAAATCTGCCGGAGTGTTTCAGCATTTTTGATTTTTTTTATTTTTTGGTGCTTTCACTTTATATAACACTGAAATCCGGTGAAGTGTTTCAGCTTTATAAAATTTTTTATTATTCTATCCTGAATCCTTGAAACTCCTTTTTTAATTGCTTGAGTAATTCCAGTGATGAAGCCCGGTTTTATAAATTTTCCGACATTTTGTCCTCACCCATATGGTTCATTTTTTCCAGCCCATCCCCCCAGCCCCCTTCCCGGTGGGAAGGGGGAGAATTAAGTGGACGGCGTAAGGCGGGAAAAAATAAAAACCGGAGAATTTGTCAAAAGTCTTTTCCGGACTTTCACGGATTCAGAGCTATGTCTATAATAATATACCATTATCCGGTAATTCAGACAAGACAAACAGCTTTATCAGAAGGATTCTTCATTGCGATGCTCCTAAGAATGACAATTTTTATTTTACTATGCTTTTTATATTTACAGGCGTACAGTTTTTACGAAAAAAAAAAGATCCTCCGCAGATACGAAGGATCGGATAGTGTATTATCAGGACAAGCAGCTTATGCCTGCTTTATCAGCGTTTTTTAATGATCTTGCTTCTGATATGCTCAAGGCGGTTCAGTGCTTCATACAGCGTATCATTTTTCTTTGCAAAATGAAGGCGTATCAGATTATTAACATCCTCACGGAAAAAGCTTGAACCGGGGACAGCTCCGACTCCCACATCTCTTGCAAGCACCTCGCAGAACTCAAGGTCGCTGTCGAAGCCGAATTCTGATATATCAAGAAGTATATAATAAGCCCCCTGGGGCACAGTATGTGCTATGCCGATATCGTCAAGTCCTCTGAGAAAGAGATCACGCTTTTCGGTATATTTTGCCTGAAGCTCCCTGTAATAGCTGTCACCGAAGCGCAGACCTGTCACGGCTGCCTCCTGGAGTGGTGCAGCTGCACCTACCGTCAGGAAATCATGCACCTTTTTCGCAGTATCTGTTATATGCGGCGGCGCTATGATATAGCCAAGGCGCCAGCCGGTGATCGAATAGGTCTTTGAAAGCGATGAGCAGGAGATCGTTCTCTCCCACATTCCCGGAAGAGATGCAAAATAAGTATGCTTATACGGCTCATATACTATATGCTCATAGACCTCATCAGTGATAACAAAGGTATCGTATTTTTCTGCAAGGTCAGCTATTATTTTCAGCTCATCGGAACTGAACACCTTTCCGCAGGGATTGGACGGATTACAGAGTATCAGAGCCTTTGGCTTCTGTCTGAAAGCCGCTTCAAGCTCATCTGCGCTGAAATTGAACTTTGGCGGATACAGAGGTACATATATCGGCTCTGCGCCGGAAAGAATGGTATCTGCACCGTAATTTTCATAAAAGGGTGAAAATACTATTACCTTATCTCCCGGATTTGTGACCGTCATCATTGCAGCCATCATTGCCTCTGTGCTGCCGCAGGTCACAACGATCTCCGAATCCGGGTCGATAGTCCTGCCCATGAGCGCTGATTGCTTGTGTGCAAGTGCTTCACGGAAGTTCTGTGCGCCCCATGTTATTGAATACTGATGATAGTCCTCATCTGCGACCTCTGCAAGTCTGTCAAGCAGCTCCCGGGGCGGCTCAAAATCAGGAAACCCCTGAGAAAGATTGACCGCTCCGTACTGATTTGATATACGGGTCATTCGTCTTATTACTGAATCAGTAAAGCCTTCAGTTCTTTTTGATAATATCGGCATATTCTTGCCCCCGTTCGATTAATTAAAATTAAATAATTATTTGCGTGCCTTATTATATCACAGATATTTGTTTTATTATTTTACATAACAGAATAATTGCATATAAATCCGGGTACACCTTAATCAGGAATTTGATTTACTGCAAAAATCAGAATCAGCGTAAATAACCTGCCCACCCTCATACAAAACTTGCCGCCGCTACAAAAGTAAGCGAGCGGAAACGCTCACTCCGTTCGCTCAATGAATAACGAATAATGAATAGCGAATAATATTTGCCGACAGCTGCTTTAGCGTTTAGCCGGAACCTGAATCCGTGAAATTGAATTAAATCTTTTTTTAAACCTTCCGGGTTTTCATTTCAGCCGTCCCCTGAAGTCTCCCCCTTCCCTTTGGGAAGGGGGACGATGGGTGAACAACTTAAAAACCTGAAATGCATAAAACAACGCATTATCTCTGGGTTTTTCAGAACAATCAATAATGAGTTTCACGGATTCAGGTAAAAAACAAACGTTGTATTTTTTTATGACTCACAAGTAAGTTTTTTATCAGATATTGTAATCAAGTGTGCGCTCATCAATGACTCTTCTGGATTTGTGCTCTGATCTGGTGTCGAGTCCGCCGTCAGGATGTACTATCACTCTTGCAGGCTTTACTCCTATCCTCGCCTTGAGAGCTGCCTGAACCTCTGCTGCAACCTCTTCGTCTGACTTCGGGTTGTCTGCGGATTTTTCGATCTCAACCGCATATTTATTCGTGAAGTCCTTTTCAAAGATACGGATGAGATATTCGCCTGTGATACCGCTGTGATCACGTACTACCGCTTCGATATCGCTCGGGAATACATTGACCGCAGATACAATGAACATATCGTCCTTTCTGCCCTGAATGTGGATCCTGCCGTGTGTTCTTCCGCATGAGCACTTTGTATTGTCGATCCAGCCGATGTCGCCTGTGCGGAAACGGATAAGCGGACGCGCGTGCTTTCTCAGCGTTGTGAATACAAGCTCGCCGACCTGACCAGGCTCAAGCACCTCGCCTGTGTGTATATCAACAGTTTCAACAAGGATATGGTTCTCGGCAATATGAAGTCCGTCCTTTGCCTCACACATTGCAGCGCAGGCACCGAATATATCTGACAGTCCGTAGAAATCATAGACCTCAGCGCCCCAGATATCCTCAATTGCCTTTCTTGTGGCAGCAATAGAACCGCCAAGCTCTCCGGCAACAATTATCTTTTTTATATTAAGATCCTTTTTCGGGTCAATACCGCTTTTGAGCGCCTTTTCGCCAAGCTGCCATGCATAGGACGGTGAGGTCCAGATAACTGTGGGCTGATAGGTCTTGAGCACGAAAAGAAGTCTTTCGCTCGGGAGAGTGCCGCCCCAGATGCACAGTGCGCCAAGATTCTGTGCGCCGATAACATCAGGTCCGCCGACATACAGCGAGAAATTCAGTGCGTGTACATAGCGGTCATTCGGACGCATACCGACCTGCCAGAACCAGCGGCTCTCTGTATCCTGGAATTCGTCAAAATCCTTCTTTGTGAACGGACTCATTGTAGGCACGCCTGTTGATCCTGAGGATGTTGATATGAACACCACATCCTCCTCCGGTACTGCTGCAAGCTCGCCGAGGAAGGAGCCTACACCCTGTGTATCACGCTGCGTCTTTTTATTGATAAACGGGAATTTCTGAATATCCTTAAGTGACTTGATATCCTCGGGCTTTACACCTGCCTCATCAAAGGAACGCTTATAGTAGGGTGCGTTATCATATGCGAATTTAACGATCTCCCTGAGATCCTCAAGCTGTCTTTTTTCAAGCTCCTCACGGGGTAATGTCTCAAGCTCTTCATCCCAGTATTTATTGTTTACATCTCTGCTCATGTTGATTATCTCCTTTTTATACTTTATACGGATTTTTGTATTTGCAGTTTTACATTTTTCTCCGCTTTTTCAAAGTTTCTATGGGTTTGGCGAGGTGTCTGCCCGCCTGCGGCGGGCAGACGACCTTTCGCCATTTTACAATCGGCTTATACTTTATTTTAGCTGATTGTAAAACTCAAAAATCTCTTGCTTATGCAGATTTTTGTATTTACAATTATACATTTTTCTCCGCCGACGGCGCAGAAAATAACTACTTATATCTTAGGGGCAATGCTGTCAACCTAAGAATACAGTTGTGAAACCGGGCGATCTAAAGCCTTCTCCCTCCGGGAGAAGGTGGCACGCAGTGCCGGATGAGGGGGCAAGCTTTTCTATGTTTTCTCTCATCAGTCGCACCCCAAGGGCACTTCTTTCGGGCGCCTGCGGCGGCAAAAACACTCGCCAATTTACAATCGGCTGACACATTTTTACAATTATACTTATTTTCAGTTAAAGTTTTTATTTATGAACTCCCATTTTGCGTCACGGGACTTTTCAATTATTTTTATATCCTCGTCTGTCAGATGTCTGAAACGGCTTTGCTTTCTGAGGTATTCTTCAACGCCTGAGAATTCCTTCGGTCTGTGATTCAGCGTAAAGCTGCCGTTTTCGTATTCGGCAAGATACCACAGTCCGCAGTCTACTACCTCCTTTGCAGCTTCGACCGTTTCATCTGTCTTTATTCCCCAGCCTGTTGGACAGGGTGCAAGAATATGTATATATTTTGTACCTCTGATCTGCTTTGCCTTTTCGACCTTGCGGATGAAATCATTTATATATCCTACGCTTGCTGTTGCTGCATATGGTATTCCATGCGCTGCAACGATCTCAAACATATTTTTCTTAGGTCTGAGATTACCTCTGATATTCTTTCCGGCAGGAGTTGTTGTCGTCCTTGCGCCGAAGGGTGTCAAAGAGCTTTTCTGTATGCCTGTGTTCATGTAGGCTTCGTTATCGTAGCAGATATAAAGGATATCATCATTCCGGTCTATTGCTCCTGAAAGCGCCTGCAAACCGATATCAGCTGTTCCTCCGTCACCGGCAAAGCCAACGGCATGGAAATCTGTTATTCCCTGCGCCCTGAGTCCTGCCTCTATACCTGTAAGCATGGAGGCTGTTCCTGCAAAGGTGGATATTATCGCATTATTACCGAAGCAAAGCTGCGGAAAATTAAAGCCTACCGCTGACATACAGCCTGCCGGAAGAACTGCAACAGCATTCTGTCCGAGCACCTTGAGGGCAATTCTTACCGCAAGACTGCCGCCGCAGCCTGCACACGCCTTATGTCCGTAAAAATATTCTGTTTCGTCGATAGTTCTTGCATTAAGCGCCATCCTGCTCACCTCCTGTTCCGAGAAATCTGACAGCTGAGCGTTCATTTTTCAGCTCAATGAAAATGCCCTCTATTTCCTCAGCAGATATGTTCCTTCCGCCAAGTCCGCCGATATAATCTGAACAGGCAGCTGTTATCCCGGCTTTATGCAGGGCAGAATTCACATTGGTATAAACCGTACCCTCATTGCCGAAGGATATATCCTTTTCAAGTACAGCTATTGACCTTGCGTTTTTCACAGCCTCTGCAATCTCTTCATTCGGGAACGGACGAAGATAGCGAAGTCTCAGAAGGCCTGCCTTCTCTCCCTTTTCTCTCAGGCTGTCAACGACCTCACGTACAAGTCCTGAGATACTGCCGAGAGTAATGAGGATATAGTCTGCATCCTCTGTTCTATAGCTTTCTGTAAGTCCTGTATACTGTCTGCCGAAGATCTCAGCGAAGCTATGCTCGGTTTCCCTGATGACCTCCCTTGCACGCAGTATTCCAAGATGCTCCTTATATTTGAAGATCGTATTGCTGTCCGGTCCTGCGGAAAAGGCAAGATTTTTCGGTTCACTGAGCGAAAGCTTGTTTTCTGTCCTGAAGGGCGGAAGAAATTCATCTGCCTGCTCCTGAGTGGGAACATCCGCAAGCTCATATGTATGAGTCAGAACAAAGCCGTCAAGATTTGCCATGAACGGTGTGCTGACCGAGGGATGCTCTGCGATACGGAAGCTCATCAGTGCAAGATCAAGCGCCTCCTGTGCATTTTCCGCATAAGCCTGGATCCATCCGCTGTCAAGCTGGGATATGGAATCCCTCTGATCGCCGTAGATATTCCACGGAAGAGCTGTCGAACGGTTTGCGTTCATCATAACTATCGGGAAACGTCCTCCGGCAGCATACGGCAGACATTCCGCCATATACAGAAGTCCCTGTGAGGATGTGGCTGTGAAAGCCCTCGCCCCCACTGCGGAAGCGCCCATTGCACAGGACAGTGCCGAATGCTCGGATTCCACATGGATGAATTCCGAATTCAGACTGCCGTCCTCTACAAATTCAGAAAGCTTTTCCACTACTATTGTCTGTGGTGTTATGGGGTAGGCGGAAATTACCTGGGGCCTTGCAAGACGTACTCCGCAGGCGAAGGCTTCATTGCCTGATAAAAACTTTTTTGCCATTATTTTTCCGCCTCCATTTCTATTGCGCCGGGTCTGCATATCTTTTTGCAGATACCGCAGCCCTTGCAAAAATCATAATCTATCTCAACCTTACCGTCCCGGCGTGATATTACTCCGTCCGGGCAGTAAAGATAACAATTCAGGCAGCCGACGCATTTCTGTGTGTCTATGACCGGACGGACATTGCGCCAGCCTGCATTTTTTGTAACAAGATATCCTGCCTCGTATGAGGTGGTTTCCGGTATCTCGTCAAAGCCTGAGGGTATTTTTTCTCTTAAAAAGGGTTTCATTTCGCAGCCTCCTCATATGCAGCTTTTACAGCAGCAATATTCTTTTCACGAAGCCGCTGAGGCATCGCATCAGAGATAGCCATTGCAATATTTTCCTCACTGACAAGCCCGGAAACGGCTGCCAGAACTCCAAGCATTATCGTATTCGTGATCGGCAGTCCAAGGTATTTCTGAGCAATACCGTCACCGTCAAGAGTCACTACCCTCGGGTCATCATATTTCTTCTTTGTATTGAGAAGTATCCTGCCGCCGTCCTTCAGCTCGCCAAATGAGGATTCACTAAAAAGGGTATCGTCAAGAAAGATGCTGTAATCAGCTTTTCTGATCTCGCTGCGGTTTCCGATGGGCTTGCTGTCAAGCTTTGTAAACGCCCTGATCGGCGCGCCCCTGCGCTCCGGTCCGAAGGAGGGAAACGCAAGCACAAAGCTTTCGTCCCTCAATGCATAGGCTTCTCCGAGAAGTCTTGCTGCCGTGAAGGCTCCCTGACCTCCTCTGCCGTGCCAGATTATTTCTATCATAAACACACCTCTCTGTCACTGCTTCCAGCGAAGCAGGAATTTCTGTATCCTGTTGAAAATAAATGAAATGAATACTATCACTATTCCGACAACGATAAGTCCGATTATCGTCCTTGTATAATCACCGAAATCGGAATAGTTCTTTATGTAATAGCCGAGACCGCTTTGTGCGCCGATCATCTCAGCGGAGGTCAGCAGTACAAACGATACCGTCAGTCCCTGATTGCAGCCGATGAATATCTGCTGCAGCGATGCCGGAAGCATGATCGAAAACAGCATGGTAAACGGGCTTACATTCAGCACCCTTGCCGAATCTATGGTTTTCTTTTCCACATTCATAACTCCGCTCATTGTACCTGCAAGCACAGGCCAGAAGGTCGCAAGGAATATTACGAAAACCGATACTGAACGGAAGGTGGGAAGAAGGGCTATTCCATAGGGAATGTATACTATCGGAGGGATAGCTCCGAGAAACTTTGATATATATGTTGCCGCACTGCCAAGTCTTGCGCTCCAGCCGAGAAACAATCCGAGGGGTACTGCGACTGCTATCGCCAGCAGATAACCCTGAAGAATGATGCCGACTGAGCTTTGTATATTTACAAGTATTTTGTCATAGTCTTCGACGAACTGAGCAAGCACCCTGCCAGGAGGCGGAAAAAGCGATTGCTTCAGAAGATCAAATTTTGCCGTTGCAAGCGTCCATGCAATCAGCAGTCCGTAGATAAATGCGACAATATCAACGAAAAGATCAAGGCTGACCGGCTTTTTGATAAGCGCCGATACTATCAGCGTCAGAGCCTCGACTCCGATAACGAACCATATGACATATGCTGCCGCTGTATCTGTTGTCAGACTATCGGGAATAAGCTGTATCAGCAGGAAAACAATAAACAGTGCATGAACGACTCTCAGATATCTCTTTTTAAGCGTCATTACAGCACCACCTCCTCGCCGCCGATCTTGTCGGCAATATCACTGTAAAACATTGAAAGAAGCTTATTCCTGAATTTATTGTACTGCGCTGTCTGGACAAGCTCCCCGCGGTTTCTCGGACGGTCGAAGGGGACTTTTATCTCCTGATAGACCCGTCCAGGATTTGCCGTCATCATTACGATCTTGTCAGAAAGCAGTATCGCTTCATCTATATCATGGGTAACAAAAACGACTGTTTTCCTTGCGCCGGTTCCGTCACCCTCCCAAAGCTCAAGCAGAAGCTCCTGGAGAATGGTACGGTTTTTTGCGTCTATTGCACCGAAGGGCTCGTCCATCAGAAGAACATCCGTGTCCATCGCAAGCGCTCTTGCAATGGCAACACGCTGCTGCATTCCGCCGGAAAGCTGGGAGGGATATTTATCCTTGAACTGCTCCAGTCCCACCTTGTCAAGAAATTCGTCTGCTATCCTCAGACGCTCAGCACGGCTTGCCTTTTTGTTCACCTGTTTTACTCCGAAGGCAACATTCTTCCGGGCTGTCATCCACGGAAAAAGCGAATAATGCTGGAATACTACTCCCCGGTCTGTTCCTGTACCCTTTATCGGCTCGCCGTCGATAAGGATCTCACCGTCAGTCGGTGTATTGATACCCTCAAGGATACTGAGCAGCGTGCTTTTTCCGCATCCGCTGGAGCCTATGATGCTGACGAATTCGCCTTCCTCAATCGAAAAGCTTACGTCACTGAGCGCTGTGAAGCGATTTTTCTTTTCAGTATAATCCACTGTCAGATTCCTGATCTCTATTTTACTCATATACATTCATCTCTGCTTTTTCAGTCCGGAAAACCCGGTATTATTCAAATTCGTCAAAATGCTCCTGAAGCTCTGCATAGACCTTATCATCAGGATTTTCCTTGACAAGACCTGCAAGTGCGTCCTTGTAGATATCCGTGTTATAATACTTGTCTATGTCATAATCCTCTGTATAGCCAAGCTCCACCACAGAATCCTTGAGTGCAGCTGTACCCTTCTTGTCAGGGTCAGGAACTGATGTGCCGTAGCCTCCGTAGACCTCTGTATTGATAAGCTCTTCATCAATATCTATATACTTCCTTACGTCCTTGACTGTCTGCTCCTTATTTTCCTGAGTGAACTTATACGCCTTGATAAGCGCTCTTTCAAAAGCCTTATAGGTATTCGGATATTTCTTCAGCGCAGCTGTTGAAGCTACCTGACGGCAGCAGGGCTGGTTTTTGAGCAGCTCCTCCTCTGAGCAGCGGTACACTATCTTATAGCCCTGGCTTTCTGCAAGTGATGTATACGGGGAATATGCCGAGGCTGCATCGATCGTATCGTTCTGCAGAGCATTATAAGCGTCCTTCTGGCTGTCAAAATATACTATATTTACCTTGTCCTCGCCCTCGCCGGTTTCAATTCCCTTATCCTTGAGAAGTATCTGAAGCTCCGCATCCTGAACGCTGTTCTTTACAGAGGCAACATTTTTTCCCTTGAGGATGGAGACATCCCATTTCTTCAGACCCTCTGTATACTCCGGCTTGATGACATAGCCGTGACCGTTTGTCATTGCTCCGCCGAAGATCGTCAGGTCATGTCCCTGACTCTGGAAGGTAAGTGACGGCACAGAGCCGATGAATGCAGCGTCCAGCTTATCGGATTCAAGTCCGCTTGAAAGCTCTGCCGCAGAGGAAAACAGGGTAAGTGTTACGTCCAGTCCTTCCTCCTCGAAATAGCCTTCCTCCTTTGCCACAAAGCCGAGAAGATGTGCTGTCGAATTAAGATGTCCTAAATTGAAGCTTGTTTTCTCCGGCTTTCCGTCTGCGGATGCATTATCAGCTAATTCGGCTGAGGATGCCTTTGTATCTGCTGCTGATGATGTATTGTCTGATGTCTTGTCGTTGCAGCCTGCAAGTGCAGCTACTGCGAGTATGGCAGCTATAAAAGCCGCTGTGATCTTTATTTTCATATTAATTATCCTTTCCTTTATGCTATAATTTCAAGGGATATCACCGAATTGAATCAGTGCTCCTTGATCTGTCAGCCGCCGCAGCAATCCGGTATCTGTGATATATCTGAGCCTTCATTATTGCAGCAGTCTGATTTTTCACTGCTGCTTTCCTTACAGCAGTCTTTTTCCTCTGTGGATGCTTCCTTACAGCAGTCCGGCAGCTCTGTGACCCTGCAGCAATCGGGGGTCTCTTTCTCTCCCTGACAGCAGCTTTTTTCAGAAGCCTCCGATGAATTGTTTTCAGATGCCGCTGTACCATTCCCCTGCTGCCCTGTACAGGCTGCAAATGATATTATACAAAGCGCTGCAGCAAATACCGCTGCACCTGTTTTAATATTTTTCATGTTGTTTTTCCTTTCGCATTTCCGGATCGTTACTTTTTTGACACAAAAAAAGGAAGTCATTGCTGACTTCCCGTGTTAAACGCAGAACAACCCGTCACATTCGGAAAGCACAGCACGCCCTGACACAGAAAACTGCTTTCTGCGTCATGCACATACAGATATTCATACACATTTTATTCATAGCTGTGGTTGTCATAGCGTTTACTCCTTTCGTTTCGTTGAATTAATTATAGCATCCTTTTAACCAATTGTCTAATATCCAATAGGTATTATAGGTAATAGGCTCAGCCTATATAAAAACACAGTATCCTGAATCCGTGAAATTCAACTATAGCTGTTGCCAAATATATAGTAATGATGCGATATTTTATGCATTGTCAGTAATTCGGACACTCACCAGCGGGGGTAATGGCGTCAACTGTTATGGTTTTATACTTTGCTGCCTTGCTGCCGCAAGGCAGCTTCCTTCAAGTCCGCTACAAAGGGGACGCCCTCTTTCCCAGGGCGTCCCCTCTTCAAAAACAGTCCACTGGACTGTTTTTGAATTCACCCCTTGCCGAGGGATTCTCATGCAAGGGATTTCGCGCTCTGCGGAGCGCGACCAGAGGCTCTGCCTCTGGTCTCCGCAAGCCTTTGTAAAGGCTTGCGCGAAACTTTAAATTTTGTTAAGCTGCCGCCTAAACGGATATAAACACGGTAGTGTATTCTTAACCTTCAAGTATCTCAAGGGCATTAAGTGAGGCTATTTTCAGAGCTTCTTCTGTACTGAGCCTGAGCTTTCTGAAGGAGCTGACCTCTTTTTCAGGGTCCCACAGGGGAAAATCCGTTCCGAATAGTATTCTGTCTGCTCCGTAGCCGTGAATAAAGTGTTCGACCTTCTCCCTTGGCAGGAACATCATCGTGCTGGAAATGTCAAGAAAGCAGTCTGTGTCTCTGAGAAGCTCAAAGGCTTCATCAAACAGCGACCATCCCCCGAGATGTGCAGCGATCACCTGCAGGCGGGGAAATTCATCTATGATTTTTCTGAGTCTGCGTGGATGCGAAAAGTCGAACCGCTTGTCTCCGCAGTGTATAAGTACAGGCAGCTTTCCCTGTATCATATCAAACATTTCAAAGAGACGCTTGTCGTCCGTATTGAACTGCTGTGTATCAGGGTGCAGCTTTATCCCGTGAAGTCCCGAGTCGATTATGAACTGCACCTCACCGGGAATGCTTTCACAGTCGGGATGTATCGTTCCGAAGCCGTAGAATTCCTCATGCTCCTCTGCTTCTTTATGTATGAATGTATTGATGCTTCTGACCTGATCTGCTCTTGTAGCGACCGGCAGAAGTACAAAGCGAGATATTCCGGCTTTTTTTCCTGCCGACAAAAGCTCCTCTCCTGTTCCCGTATGTGCAGGAGAAATATTATAGAAACCGCCTGTTGCGGCTGTTGCCTTTGACGCAATCTTTTCGGGATATATATGTGCGTGAAAATCAATTATTTCCATTTCAGACTCCAAGATATTTTTTTAATTCTTCAATATACAGACTGCCTGCTCTGCTCAGGCGGATATTTTTCTTTGTGATATAGCCTATCCTCATTCTGCTGCCGGGATGCTCCTCGTCAGGCTCATAGGGAACTGCCGTATAATCGCTGCCGTTCAGTTCCTCACAGATTATGCCTGAGCACAGTGTATAACCGTTCAGCCCCACCATAAGATTGAGCATGGATGCCCTGTCAGTTGCTTTGATTGTCCGTGGATAATGATTATTGCTCAGTATCTCCTCGTCAAAATACATGGAGCCGTTTCCCCCCTGCTCAAACGAAAGACTGGGATAATCTGTAAGCTCATCAAAGCGTATGCTTTTTTTCTTTGCAAGGGGATGTCCCTTCCACAGATATACGTATGCATCGCAGGTGACAAGCTCGTGGAATTCAAGCTTGTTCGTCCTCATAAGCTTTGTAAGCAGCGGCATATTGAATTCGCTCAGGTACAGTACGCCTACCTCACTTTTCAGATTGCTCACATCGTCTATGACCTTCTGTGTACGCACCTCACGGATAGCAAACTCGTATTCGTCTGTGCTGATCTTCCTGACAAGCTCCACAAAGCTTTTGACAGCAAAGGAATAATGCTGTGTGGAAACTGCGAATTTCTTTTTCTGCTTTCCGCCCTCGCCGTATTTTTCTCTGATGATATTATACTGGTGATACAGTTCTCTTGCATAGGAAATGAATTCCGTTCCGTCGCTTGTCAGGGTGACGCCCTTTCCGCTGCGGTGAAATATTATTATCCCAAGCTCCTTTTCAAGCTCTCTCACCGATTCTGTCAGTGAGGGCTGGGAAATATACAGCACCTCGCTTGCCTTATTGAATGAGCCTTGCTCTGAAATCGTTATTGCATAATATATCTGCTGTAATGTCATGTTCTGACCTCTCATTTATCTGTGATATTATTAAACTTCCCATACCATTTTACTGTCCAATCCAAGTATTAATCGTACTTTCAACAACTTTGGTTGTTTTCTTTTCACCGCCCGCCGGAGGCGGGCGGTAAGCCAACTATTTCGACATTATAATATCAAGTGGGAAGTTTGAGTTATATTATTTATAAAGATTCTTTGTAAAGTATCTGTCGCCCCTGTCAGGAAGTATTATCACTATATTTCCCCTTGCACCGTCGCTTATCAGCTTCCTTGCCGCAGCAAGCGCCGCTCCCGAGGACGAGCCGGCAATTATGCCCTCTTTTTTTGCAAGCTCCCTTGCATCCTCAAATGCCTGCTCATCAGTGATCTTGACGACCTTATCAACAAGGCTCATATCCATTGTATCGGCAATGAAATCATTTCCTATGCCCTCAATATCATAATCGCCGTGCTCACCGCCGCCCATCGTGGAGCCGACCGGGTCTGCAAGAACTCCGATGATCCTTTCATTCTTTTCCTTGAGATATTTTACAACACCGGAATATGTGCCTCCGCTGCCGGCGCCTGCTACAAGATAATCTATATGCCCTTCAAGATCATCATATATTTCTCTGCCGGTGGTTTCATAGTGTGCAAGCGGATTTGCAGGATTCCTGAACTGCTCAAGGGTAACTGCGCCGGGAATGGACGAGCGTATTTCCTCAGCCTTTTTCCATGCGCCAAGCATACCCTCCTCACGGGGTGTATTTATTATCCTTGCACCGAGGGCACGGAGCAGCGTCTGCTTTTCCGATGAAAATTTTGTCGGAACAACAAATATGATCTGATAGCCCCGGTTCAGCGCTGCAAAGGCAATTCCGAGACCTGTATTTCCTGCTGTTGCTTCAACTATTACTCCGCCCTTTCTGAGAATTCCCCTTTTTTCAGCGTCCTCGATCATATATTTTCCTATCCTGTCCTTTACGCTGCCCGAGGGATTGAAAATCTCAAGCTTTGCATAAAGCCTGACGCCCTCCGGCAGACCAAGGTGACTGAGTCTGACCAGCGGTGTGCTGCCGATCAGCTGCTGCATATCCTCATATAGTGCCATGATTATCCCTCACTTTCTGCTATCGCCTGAGACAGGTCCTCAAGGATATCATCAATGCTTTCTATGCCGGTTGAAAGGCGGATAAGACCGTCTGTAATGCCGATCTGCTGACGGATATCCCATGGAATGGACGCATGGGTCATGCTTGCCGGGTGGCATACAAGGCTTTCGACTCCGCCGAGACTTTCAGCAAGGGCGACAAGTCTGAGAGACTTGAAGAATTTTTTGATATCATAGTTTTCATAAAGCTCAAAGGAGATCATTGCGCCGCCGTTTTTTGCCTGCTTTTTATTGATCTCATAGCCCTGTGCGTCGGGAAGTCCGGGATAATATACTTTTTTCACTGCCTTATGTTTGCTGAGAAATTTTGCTGCCTTTTCTGCATTTTCAACATGACGGTCAAGGCGGACTCCGAGAGTCTTGATACCCTTTATGAGAAGGAAGCTGTCAAAGGGACCGAGGACTCCGCCGGTGGAATTCTGAATGAAGGCTATTTTCTCAGCAAGCTCCTTATCCTTTACGACTACAAGACCTGCAACAACATCGCTGTGGCCGCCAAGATATTTTGTTGCGCTGTGGATAACAATATCAGCGCCAAGCTCAAGCGGTCTTTGCAGATACGGCGTCATAAAGGTATTATCGACAATGGAAAGAATACCGTGCTTTGCTGCGATTCGTGATACGGCACCGATATCAGTTACTGTCAGCAGCGGATTAGCCGGACTTTCAACGAGTATAGCCTTTACATCTGCGGTAATGCTTTTCTCAAGGGAAGCAAGGTCTGTGGTATCTTCAATTGAGTAGGTGATGCCGAAATGATTAAAAACCTTGTCAAGCACTCTGAACGTTCCGCCGTACACATTGCTTGAGATCAATATGCGGTCGCCTGTTCTGAAAAGGCTCAGCACTGCTGTGATCGCTGCCATTCCCGACGCAAAGGCAAAGCCTGATGTTCCTCCCTCAAGCTCGGCGATAAGAGCCTCGAGTGCAGCTCTTGTAGGATTGCCTGTGCGTGAATATTCCCACACCGGTTCTTCGCCTATTCCTGTTTGCTCGTATGTAGATGTCTGATAGATCGGTACGTTGACCGACTTTGTATATTTATCTCCGTATATTCCGCCGTGTATCAGTGCGGATTCTATTCTTCTGTATTCTGACATGATTCATTTCTCCTTTTCATTGTTATTTTTCAGCTGATTGTAAAAGTTAATAATCCCTTGTTTATGCGGATAATCAGCTTTGTAATTTACATTTTTCTCCGCCGCCATCCGTCATTTTCTCCGCCGACGGCGCAGAAAATGACTACTTATATCTTAGGGGG
>CACWVH010000060.1 GCA_902764235.1 uncultured Ruminococcus sp. | reverse complement strand
CCCTGCTATTGACGAATCATTAGCAAACGCAAGGCAATTTTTCTCTGAACATTATCCTGAATTATCAAAAGCTGAATATCGCTGCCATTCTTGGCTTCTGGATACGCAATTAAGAGGAATGCTAAAGGATAGCTCAAACATACTTAGCTTTCAAAACCGTTTTGAGATATTCGACGAAGGCGAAATCAGTACAGACTTCATTGAATGGCTATACAATACAAGAACGACAGATTATTATACTTTACCCGAAAACACCTCATTGCAAAGAAATGTGAAAATGCATATTCTTTCGGATGGAATTGTCAGAAATGCTTACGGGAGATTAAAATGAGTATTTACATTGGGAAAACTATAATTATTTACTTATAGAAAAATAAATCGGAATGTAGGAGACCAGAATATTGAAACTTAAAACAGAAAAGAAACCGAAGATACCGATAATTATTATTTATTCTCTCGTTTTTTACGCACTCTGGTCGTTGTGGGAGCTTTTCGGCAGAAGTGCGGTCGGCAGTGTTGTTTCCAACGAGTTTCTGCTTGAATTTATAACAGAAGGAATCATTAAAGTTTCGGTTTGGGTTTTGCCTGCGGTTTGTTTAGTGCGGTATTTCAGAGATGAAGTATATCTCTGACCGGCGACGAGCTGGGGCATATCTCCGATCTGATAAGAAGCGAGTTTTCGGGATATACAGACAACATACAAGACCCCGAGCCGAAGCCCCTGATCGAAAAGCAGTTCAACAATATGATCTATGTTGTATCATTTATCCTCATGGCGGTAATGATGCTGAATCTGTCGAGGCTCTATACATATATCCTCGCCAAGCGCAAAAACGCACTTACGGTCTATTCACTCTGCGGCGGCTCTAAGGTGAAGATATTCGATATCTACATCTGTGAAATACTGCTGACGCTGACGGTATCTTATGTTATCGGCTTTTTGCTGTTCCGCTTTGCGGTGATGGGGATGATCGGGGCGGTTTATCCGAGCTTTCTGACCTTCTTTGAGCCGCATATCTGCGCCGTGATACTCGGAGCATATATCATTTTCGGCGGGATAGTTATGGGACTGAGCATTGCCCCGATGATAAATAAATCTGTTACTGCACTCAGAAGGGAGGGCGGAGTATGAAATACATTCAGCTTGCCTTCGGTCTTATGCGGCGGCGGTGGCTGTTTACGCTTGTACTTATCATCGAGATCGCCGCCCTGCTGATTCTTACTAACACTATGTATTCTACCGCTGCTGCGAAGCAGATGGTCTATGAACCATACAGGGATATACTGAGCGAAAACGGCGTTGTGGTTGATGCCACTTCTCTTGATATTATGGAATGTTATAACGAGGAAATAGCCCCGTTTTTAGAAGTCTATCCCGACAAGAAAAGCGTCATCGCCTTCCTCGAAAAGCGTCTTGCGGGGGATGTGAAGATACACTATTCCGACAGTCTGAGCTTCTGGAAGCAGACAGGCCCTCTTTCGGCAATGTACAGGGATAAGGGCAACAGCCTGACCTATTATCTTGTCGAGCCTGATATCCTGTCGAGGATGCATTATCCCCTATCCTGCGGAAGATATCCGTCAATAGATAGAAACGAAAACGGGGAGATAGAGATAATCGTTTCGGGCGGTACTGATGCAAGCCTTGACAGCGTTTACGACACTCCGGCAGGTAAAATGCGTGTTGTGGGGATACTGACAGACAGCACCTATAAGCCTGTCGGCTCTGATATCGACCGCACGGGCATGGAACTCGGCGTAGATAGAGACAGTATTTTTAATATCGTTCTGCCTTTCGACAGTCAAACGAATTTAGGCGGTCCTTTTGCAATAGCGGCAAAGGGTGTTTTCCCTGAGAATGGCGACGGGTACAACATTATGGCAAATTCTATCTGGTTCGTGTCCTACGGTGATAATATCAGCGATGAGGATTTTGCGGCGAATACGGAATATCTTAACACCGTCGGCACAGTTCAGTACGGTCAGACCCTTGCTACCATGGCCCAGGAAACACAGCGTCAGATAAACGACATTTATTACCGTATGATGCCGATAATAATCACTGCCGTGATAATGGTGCTGTCGGGGCTTATCGGCTCTGTCGCAATCGCAACACTGCGGCAGACGAGAACATTCAGCATATTCTTCCTTTGCGGCTGCCGCAAGAGGGAAAGTCTGTATATTATCGGCGCAGAAACAGGGATAACAATAATTATCGCCTCTGCGTTTGCAGCAATATGTATCGTAGTTATGAAGCTTGCGGGCTTTGAATCTTCTGCCTTGGAAATAAGACAATCAATATGTCGGATGACGATGCGGTAATTAACGATTCAAAATTGGTTTTAAAGCCTTACGATGATAATGATAATTACACAGGTACTATACTACGGCTGATCGCTATGTCTGATACTTTCGCAATGCTTCTGATTGCTGTGTTAGCAGCTTTTACAAAACCATTGTTTGCCGAAGAATCTGGCTTTGCGGCTTATGTCTATGGTGAAACAAGCAGCGGAAAAACAACCGCCACAAATTTCTTTACCAATATCTTTGCCGGCGAAGACAACGTGATGTCTCTTTCCTCTGAAAAAAAGGAAATACACAGATTATCCGGATTCAGACATATTCCTGTTGTTGTTGACGATCTGAATAAGACAGCTTCTTCCAGAATCATAAATTCCAACGAAGCCAAAATTTCTGATTTTATTCATAAAAACGAGGGAAGCGGAAACAGCATATACAAAGGATTTAATGGCAGGTTAAATCATGTAGCCTTTTTAACGGCGGAGTACATCATCAAAAATGAAAGTACCATAAACCGCTGCGTATTAGTACATATGAGAGAAGCGTTAAAACAGGATAAATTTAATTTCCTTGCCGAAAGCAAACCGAAGTATATATCGTTTATTGTTGATTACATCGAATGGATATGTAAGAATTATGAGCAAGTAAAGTTGAAAGCGGAAAACGAATTTAAGTTACCATCAACAGGAGGTGAACAGGATAAGAATATAGTTACATCTGTAAGCCGAGTAAAAAATACAAAACGCATTTTAGATGTCACTTTATCTATTTTCAAACAGTTTATGACAGAACATCTTAAAATTGATGATAAAAAGATCTATAAATACATTAATATATGTCAGATGTCAATTAACGACTGTGTTTATAATACATCGAATCGGGTAGAAAAAGTCAAAGAATGCGGTAGAGAATATGTTAATGTATTGTGCCGACAGTTACTTAGCAGTTATGATAGTCCAGTAACACGGAACGAAATCGATTACTTTAAAACACTTAAGTTTTTTCGTAAATATGGTCGTATTAAAGGTGATTGCTTTTATTTTGACGGTACATATATTTGTGTAAAAGGAAAGATACTTGTTGAATGGTTGAGAGTACAAATGAAACTGGAAGATACTCCACCATTAGGAGCTGTTATAAAACAGTTAAAATATCATGGATTAATAAGAATTGTGGGAGGAGAGAATACCAGCACTCTATATGTTGATGCAAGACCCAAAAAAAGGCATTATTTTATTAATGCTGACCGACTTGTTGAAATAGATAGAGGAGATAACAATATAACAGAGCTATCAAGCGCATCATCCGTGACTGCAATCAGGATATTCTTGAAAATTCCTGCGAAAATAAGAATGTTCTTCTTCTGCCGAATTTCAGTTGCCACAGCTTACGCCATACCTTTGCAACAAGAATGTGTGAAGCGGGCATGAATCTGAAAGCCATGCAGGATATTCTCGGTCATGCGGATTACACCACAACCATGAATATTTATACCGATGCTACCGAAGAACTGAAGGAGTCTGAGATCAGCGAACTGGATGAGTTTCTGAAAAAGGACGAGCAGGAAGATACAGAAGACGAAGAGTGAGAGTAAGCGTTGCAGACGGGAAAATGTTCTGCAACGCTTTTTTTTCTGTTGATGTTCAATGTGATTTGTGTTAAAATTTTATTAGTTACCTGATAAGGAAGTGAACCTGAATATGAAAACATTTACAACTACCGGAGTCTGTACTAAAGAGAATAATTATATGGTGGATATTACAGACCGGCTGATAAAAATGAAAGCTATGGTGGATGCCGGAAATTATTTTACCGTTACCCGTGGCAGACAGTACGGAAAAACTACGACATTAACAGCACTCGCAAAGTATCTGAAAAATGAGTATGTCGTGCTTAGCCTTGATTTTCAGAATTTAGACGATGGTTCCTTTGAAAACGGTAGTATTTTCACACAGGCATTGTCACAGTTGATGATAGATGAATATGAATTCGGCGGTGCTGAGATCCCCCAGAGCTATATAGATGCGTTTGAGGAGCTTTGTCAGAAAGACACTGCTAAAGTCAGAATGGCGGATATTTTTCGCATTTACAAAAGATGGTGCAGAGATTCTGATAAACCGATCGTTCTGATGATCGACGAAGTTGACAGTGCGACCAATAATCAGGTATTTCTTGATTTTCTTGCATTGCTTAGAGAGGGATTCCTTGCAAGGACTTCCAAAGGTGTACCTACCTTCCGTTCGGTTATTCTTGCAGGCGTTACCGATATAAAAAGCCTGAAACGTAAGATACGTCCGGATGAAGCCCACAAATTCAATAGCCCGTGGAATATAGCCTCAGATTTTAATATTGATATGAGTCTGCCAGTTGAGGGCATTGTGGGGATGCTTGATGAATACGAAAATGATCATCACACCGGCATGGATACAACAAAAATAGCTCAGGAAATTTATGACTACACAAGCGGTTATCCGTTCCTTGTCAGCCGTATCTGTCAGATTATTGATAATGACCTTGATATGTGGACGGTCAGCGGAGTAAGCGAAGCGGTAAAGCGTATCTTGCAGGAGAAAAACACCCTGTTTGATTCCCTGATGGGCAAGGTTTATGATAACAAACCACTCAGTGATATTTTGCAGAGTATCCTGTTCAGCGGTGAGCGTGTTGCTTATAGCATATACAATGTTCCCATGATGGATGGTGAGATGTACGGATTTATTTCCAATAAAGATGGTGCTGCAATAATCTCAAACCGAGTATTTGAAGTGATGTTGTATAATTACTATCTCAGCCTTAATGAACTAAAAAACAGCCCTATCTCAATTTCAGGCTCGGAAAGCAAGGAAATGCTTATCGAAAACGGACGTTTGAATATGGACAAACTGCTTGAGCGTTATGTAACGGTCTTTGATGATATTTACGAAGGCAAAGCCGACTCATTCAGCGAAGAGGAAGGCAGAAGGAGATTCCTGCTTTTCATTCGTCCCATTATAAATGGTACAGGAAACTATTATGTTGAAAGCCGTACACGCAACAACGAACGCATGGATATTGTTATAGACTATCTTGGCGAGCGTTTTGTGGTAGAACTGAAAATATGGCGTGGAGAGGTTTATCACGAAAAGGGAGAGCAGCAGCTTGCAAATTACCTTGACTATTATCATCTTGATAAGGGCTATATGCTGACCTATAGCTTTAACAAAAACAAAAGCACCACCCTGACCACGAAGATCGTACAGGACAAAACCCTGATAGAAGCCTTCGTATAATGAGCGAAATTCCTACGCCCATCTTACGCCCGATTTACGCCCAACTTACGCCCAAGGGTAAAAATTATATGAGCTTATAACAGGATATAACAGCATGACAATTCAAGAAATACAGCATATATCAGGCTTTGAGAACCCTTGAGAAGCTATGAAAAATCATACGCTCTTTTCCCGACAATGAAAAGTTTGGATAAATAAAGCCAGTATTCATGCGCATTTCAGCCTATTAAACATAGAATTTGCGACCAGATTGCGACCAGATAAAGAGAACAAGCAAAGAAAATCAGGACTTCCATAGTGAATGGGAGTCCTGTTTTATTAAGTTACATATTATTTAATGCAATCAATACCGTTAAAACATCTAAAAAGATCAATTCACATTAATTGAACCACCTTATTCGCTCATGATCTGTTTCAGTGGTATTCTTTTCATCGCTTGACCGTAAGCAAACATAATGCCCTCATACACGACGATAAAAACGCCGAGTGTAATAAAGCAAACAGGAAAATCGAATTTATATTTCGGAACACCCTCAACACCTGCAAAAACGATATCAACCATCACTCTCAACAGCCCGTACTGATACACAGAGCCGATGACAAATCCGATATATGCCGCAGGGCGGTAGCCGTCCAGAACGGAACGCTTGCATTCCTCGTTTTTATATCCGAACACGCGCATCATGGCGATATTCTTTTGGTTGGAGCGGATAACGGTTGACACAGCGATATATAGCGTGGTAAAAGCCAAAACAACGCCGATAACAAATATCATTAAGCCCATCATTTCACTTGACAAGTCCTTCATGCTTGCCGACATTTGTATCATAGCAGAGAAGCAGAACGAGGAAAATGCAATAAAGAACACCAGCGTTTTGCGGCTTCTTAGTACAGAGCTTCTCATTTCGCCGACAAAGGTCTTTTTATCTCTTGTGTTTCTACTTTTTCCTTTTGTTTTCACAATGCCTTTCAACAGGTTGACACAAGGCTGACGAAGCTTTAGCAAGCTTTTGCATACTGCAATCATAGCGAACACCACCGTTGGAATTATCACCAACAGAACGAATAATATCCAATGAAAACGAATAGAAAGCTCTGGCAAGTAGCCATCCTTGTTTTGTAGCTCATAGAACTGTGGCATTAATAGGAAAGACAACAGATAACCAGTCATACAACCGATAAATACACTCAAGCCAAATACAGAGAATCCTTTGGCAATTTTGAAATCAGAATAACCAAGAGCCTTTAATATTCCGATTTCCTTTGAGTGAATGTCAATGTAATGCTTGATATAAAAGAACAACATAACAACGGTGGTAATTGCTAAACAGCCGCCGCTGACGGCGCAAACGACCTTTGCCGTCATAATATGTGCGTCATAGAACATCTGCGCATAAGGGTTGTCAATCAGGTCAGCTATTGCCGTTAAATCTAAATAATAGTTTAAAAACAGATTGCAAACGGTAACGGCACAGCAGGTCATAATTGAGATGCCGAACAGCTTTACGCTGTCCTTTATACTGACTATCATACCATCACCATCCAATCTCATAGGCTGTCTTTTTGTCGGTGTTTTCAGTAATGCTGACGATTTTTCCGCTGTTCATTTTGATAATTCTGTCGGAAGTTTCGGCGATATTTGAGTTGTGCGTCACCATAATCATCATAAAGCCTTGTTCCTGTTGTAGCTTGATAATATAATCCAGTACCTGCCTGCCTGTTTTTTCATCCAACGCTCCTGTCGGTTCGTCAAGAAAAAGCACTTTCGGATTCTTTGCGAGTGCTCTTGCTATGGCGACACGCTGTTGCTCGCCGCCGCTGAGTTCGGCGGGGAATTTCTTTCGCTTTTCGGATAAGCCGACTGCTTCAATAAATTTCAGATAGTCTTTGTTATTATCAAGGTCAGCGCCCATCCTTACATTCTTTTCTACATTCAGATGAGGAAGTAAATAATACTGTTGAAAAATATAAGCCGTATTGTCACGGCGGAATTTTGTCAGCTCCTTTTCGCTCATTTTGTCAAGCTGTTGTCCGTCATAGGCAACAGTTCCGCCGTCTGAGGTCTCCAAACCCGAAATAACATTGAGGAATGTAGATTTTCCCGAACCTGAAGCGCCGAGGATGACAATAAACTCGCCGTCCTCAATGCTGACAGAAACACCATCCAGCGCCTTAAAGCGGCTTTCGCCCTTTCCGTAAAACTTTGTCAGGTCTTTTATTTCTATCATTTTGATTTTCCTTTCATCTTTTCAATTAACAGTGCTTTGAATACTTCCGTCAGCATATTGCCGATTTCTTCTCCTGTAAAGCGGCACATCGAAGTGGCACAGAGGGTAGCAATACCGTGAGAATATATCCAAAGGTGTCTGTACAGTATAACAGCATCATCTGTCGAAACGGGATATTCATCTGTAATTGATTTTAAAATAGCAGGATAGTTGTCATCAATTTCGGGTAGTATTTTATTAACGCCGATATCACCGGACAGCTTTCGCATAAACAAAAGCTGAAACAGCTTAGGCTCATTGATTGCAAATCGAATATACGCCTGACCGACGCCCTTAAAGGCAGGGCTTTGCTGTAAACCTTGCTTAACATACTCGGAATAGATTTCACGAGCCCTGTTTTCAATTCCGTCAAGCACTTCGCTCATATTCTCAAAGACTGTAAATATAGGTCTTGCCGAGCTGCCAAGATAAGTGCCGATTTCTCTTGCAGTAACGGCAGAAATGTCACGCTCACGCAGGATAGCTAAGCCTGCGTCGATGATTTCCTCTTTAGTGAATTTTGCTTTTGGTGGCATAACAAACCTCCCATTTCTAAAACTAACGTTTTACAACGTTTGTTTTATTATATAGTAAAAAAATTGTTTTGTCAATACTCGATTTGTAATGCCCACACTTGCAAGATAATGAAGTATTTCAATAGATGAAGTGTATCGGGTCAAAATGACATCAAATATCTCAATCTGTGCGAAATACGAAAAAATAGCATAACAAATCAGCCGCAGGCTTGGATGATTATCATTCCAAACTTGCGGCTTTTTCTCTGATGGTTTGACAAGTGGGACTTGAAGTCCCAGATGCAGATAAATTAAAATGAATATCAATCCTCTTCCTGATAGTTATCCTCGTATTTTCTCTAAGACCATATCACCGCTCTGAAAGGGTAGCATGAGATCAAGTATCAGGAGTGACAGATCACTTTGCTCACGAACCATACTAACGGCATTGAATCCGTTAAGCACAGAAAGTGTTTCATAGCTCTGCGAGGACAGATATTCGCATATAAGGTGGTTTATCTCCCTATCGTCCTCAGCAATCAGTATCTTTTTCATGATACACCTCCCGAATATTGATGAATGTTGTAATAATTATAGCACAGTTCGGAGGGAAGCTCAATTATCAGAAAAGATAAAGAACTGTTCTCTCCAGCGTCCACGCTGGAACACGGAAATCAATTTTTAAAATCTTCTCATATAATATTATCTTTTTTGATACCGAAGGGGTGCGGGGGGCGACCGGAAAGCCCCCGCATTTCGCTTCAAATTTAAGTAAAATGTAAGAAAAAAGGTTAAATAATATTTCTTTCTAAGAAAATTAATTTCCGTGACGCTGGAAGAAAACTACTTGAAAAAAAAATCAGAAGTTGTATAATAATAATAAATATCTTTTTTGATATCCCCGGTATATTGACAAACCCGGAAACGGGGCATTGTGTGAAAATTAAAAGGAGAAGGAAAATGGTAAGACAGAAAATTGTTGTTGTTGACCCTGAAGGATTGCATCTCAGACCTGCCGGAGTTTTTGCTCAGCAGATGGATAAATTTGAATGTGATGTAACGATTCGCTACAAGGGGACAAAGATTAACGGAAAAAGTCTGCTGAGTATTCTTGCAGCCTGCATAAAATGCGGCAGCGAGATTGATATTGAATGTGACGGCAGCGATGAGCATGAAGCAATAAGCAAGGCGATCGAGCTGATAAACTCCGGTCTTGCGGATCAATAATGTGTTTTGAAAAGAGTGAGCAGTAATGGTCAGGGGAACAGGAGCATCAAGCGGAATAGGTATAGGCTATGTCAAGGTGATACATGACCGTAAGCCGGTTTTTGAAAGACGGCGTATCAGAGATACCCACGCTGAGCTTGAAAAGCTTGAATCGGCAGTCAGCAGTTTTACGCTGGCAACAGAGGAGCTGGCTGAAAAGCTTGAAAAGGAGGCCGGCGAAAAGGAAGCAAGTATTCTCAGAGGTCATATTATGATACTGAATGATCCTGTCCTGAGATCTGAGATCGAAAAGCTCATCAGCGGCGGCGAATGTGCCGAGGCGGCTGTTGAACAGATATGCAATATGTTCATAAGCGTGTTTTCTGCAAGGGATGACGAGCTGACCAGACAGAGAGCTGCTGATATGGAGGATCTTAAATCAAGGCTTATCAGGCATCTTCTTGGCATGGATGAGGTGCGCTTTACCTGCCTGCCGCCTGATACAGTCATATGCATAAGAGAACTGACCCCGAGCATGACTGCCGGACTTGACAAGGAGCATATTGCCGGATTTATTACGGAAAAGGGCGGAGAGACCTCTCACTGCGCTATTCTTGCAAGGGCGCTGAATATCCCGGCTGTTCTCGGAGCAGAGGGTATTGCTGATCTTGTGGAAAACGGCGACAGGATAATTCTCGACGGCGACAGCGGTGAGATAATTCATCTGCCGGATGAAAAAAAGCTGAGTGAATATCAGAATAAAAAACGGCTTTACGATGAACGGACCGAGCTTCTGAGAAATTTCAGGGGCAGGAAAACCGTTGATGCAGACGGAAATGAATATTCTGTGCTCTGCAATATCGGAACGGCAGAGGATGCTGATAAGGTCATTGATGGCGACGGTGAGGGAGTAGGACTGTTCAGAACGGAATTTCTTTTTCTCGACAGAAAGACAGAGCCGTCTGAGCAGGAGCAGTTTGAAGCATACCGCAGCGCAACCCTGAAAATGAAGGGCAAGCCTGTTGTTATCAGGACCTTTGATATCGGAGGAGATAAGGAGGTTCCCTACCTCGGAATGAAGGAGGAGGAAAATCCCTTCCTTGGACGCCGGGCAATACGCTACTGCATGATTCATCCTGAGATCATCGCAAGGCAGCTTCGGGCGATCATCAAGGCATCAGCCTACGGTGATGTGAAGATACTTATTCCGATGATTGCTGATGTAACAGAGCTTCGCTTTGTAAAAAGCATGATAAATGAGATCAAAACAGAGCTTGACATAAAAAAGATCGCCTTTGACAAAGATATTCAGGTGGGTGTTATGATCGAAACGCCGTCAGCCTGCCTGATAGCTGATATTCTTGCAAAGGAGGCTGACTTTTTCAGCATAGGAACAAATGATCTGATACAGTACACAATGGCCGCCGACAGGGGCAATGCGGATGTGGGTTATCTGTATTCTGTGTTCAAGCCCTCGGTGCTGAGAGCTATAAGGCATACGATCAAATGTGCGAATGATGAGGGAATAATGGTTGAAATGTGCGGAGAAGCAGCAGCAAATCCACTTATGACTCCGCTGCTTATCTCCTTCGGACTTGATAAATTCAGCGTGAGCGCTTCATCTGTCCTGAAGATCAGGGGAGAGATATCACGCTATACAAAGGAAAGGGCTGATGAGCTTACCCATGCTGTAATGCAGATGGAATGCTCTGATGAAATAAAAGAATATCTTTCCCGACAGACACAGACTATGTAATACCTGAAGTTTTTTATCCAGCCCGCCTGCCGCCGTCCCCTTAACTCTCCCCCTTCCCTTTGGGCCAATGTCATCAACTTAAGAAAATTTAAAGTTTCGCCAGCCTTTACAAAGGCTGCGGGGTCCATGGGGTGCGGGTGTCCGGTGGACACCTCTGCCGCAGGCGGAAGCACCGACCGAACCGGCAGGTGAGACCGGCGCCCCTGGTCGCGCTCCGCAGAGCGCGAAATCCTTTGCATGAGAATCGCTCGTGCCGGGGGTGAAT
>CACWVH010000059.1 GCA_902764235.1 uncultured Ruminococcus sp. | reverse complement strand
TGTCCGCTCCGGCGGTGCAGACAGCCCGAGACAGATACAGCTCAGAAGAAAGGGCAGTCAATGGTTTCTCTGGGAGCAGTACGTTCTTGTAGGTATCCGCCAGCCTGCTTCTCAGGATCAGTGGTCGTAAGCCAGAAGCGCTCACTTCGTTCGCTCAATGAATAATGAATAATGAATAATGAATAGTGAATAATTTTTGCGTATTTGCTGCATTAGCGTCTAACCAAAAGTAAATAGCGGAACGCAAATCTCTGAATTAGCGAAACGAAGCTGCCTACCCTCACACAAAACTAACCACTGCTATGAAAGTAAGCGAGCACGCCGAAGGCAGCGCAGCGTGGGGAGAGAAGATTTCAAAAGAGGAGAACCTTAAGGGGAGGGGCGTCAGCCCATCACCTTATGGGTCTTCTCTTTTGCCGCGTCCGCATCCTGCGGACGCCTGAGAAGAAAGCAGAGGTACGTAAAAACCTTGAGTCAGCGGAAACGCTCACTTCGTTTGTTCGATGAATAATTGAATCATGAGTCAGGAATTCAGCCAATGCCAAAACTTAAATTTGCTTGAACTAATACTAATATTCGATAGAACACTTTATATCTTTGACGTTAAATTACACATAACTTCGTTATAATCCATGCTTTGGTCAGCAAATCTGCGTCCTCTGCCTCATTCTGCGAAATTTTCCGCTCAAATCTTTTTAAAGCGTCTTGTCGAAAATTAGTATTAAGCTCCTGCTAAAAAGGATAACAGCCCTAATCCTGGAACAAGTTCTACCAAAGCGCCGTCAGGTATTTCAGAGACCTTCCGCCGGAGAATACTTACAGATGAAAATATCAGGAAAAATATTGTTAATAAACCGTACTAAAAAAATGTTTAATTTACCAAAAATAAAATATCAGGTTAATATTTATTGACACTGTATGAACAAAATGTTAAAATAATATATGAGTAATTATGTGCATTTGCGCATTAGTGAGAGGTCCTGATGGGATGAACTGCTCCGCCTGTGATTCCTGAGAAAAGGTCAGAACAGCTGTTTTTTCTGCTGGAATTATTATCAGCAGCTATAAAATACTGCTAAGCCTTACTCAGAGATTGTCCGGTTGCTGCCAAAAGACAACGGTGCGGTATCCATTGCCGGAGGGTCTTATCAAACTCGAAAAAATTGAAAAGGAGTCGATATAACAATGGAAAAACCTAAGATCAGTGCCAGATCAGTTGCCAGAAAAACACTTGCTGTGGTTTCTTCTGCTGCTCTGCTTATGTCCTGCGGTATTACAACTACCCTGACAAGCATCGCACCGACAGGCATCGTTGCTCAGGCTGCAACCAGTATCGCTACCAAGCTTAAGATTCTTGACGAAAACGGTAAGGATCTCGGCGACAATCCTGTTTTCTATATTGATAACAGTAAGGTCAACGGCGATAACCTTGTTTCAACAAGCTTTCAGGTAATTGCAAGCAACGATTCAGGAGTTGCAGTTGACGATGAGATCGAAATATTCGGCGACAGCGGTGCAGACGATCACATCCTTGTTTCAAGCCCCAAGACCGCAAAGGAAAAAATGAGCGTTCGTGTTACAGGCGGCAGCTATAATTACGAGAAGAAGGACAAGGAGGGCAATCCTACATGGGAGGCTAAAAAGCCCGGTACAACACACCTTCATTTCACAACCACAAACGGTGATGTTTATCGTACAGTAACGGTCGTTGTCTATGAGCCTGCAACCGATATGAACCTTTTCCAGGTTCTCAGCAAGGGTAAATCAAAGCTTGATGTAAATGATGACAATGCTGACAACAGATACGGCACTATGGTAATTGCAAACCATAAATATCAGTTTGCAGCAGAAAAAGTATCAGCCGCTTCGACTGATACAGTTGAATGGGCTGTATATGACGGACGCTATACAGGAGATGGCACACCTAACCCGACCAAAAAGGCTGAAATAACCCAGAGCGGTCTTTTCACACCTAAGTCAAACGGTCAGGTTACAATCGTAGCAAAATATAAGGCTACCGAGACATCGACAAGAGAAAAGAGCTTTGGTAAAAAGAAGCTGGGCGATACGACATATGACAGCTACCTCAATGTTCCTAAGTATATCAATGTTACGATCGTAAAGGAAAACCCGGCAACAAGTATCGCAATCACAAACGCTCCCAGCGCTATGGAGATCAATGATACAATGAAGCTTTCATTCGACAGCACTCCTACATATACAGGCTCAGGCTATGAGTCGGGTGCTACCGATGTATTCACCTGGAGATCAACAAATCCGAATGTAGTCACTGTTGACGACGAGGGTAATATCACAGCTGTCGGCAAGGGCGATGCAAAGATCATAGTTTCAGGCGAAAATGATAATGTAAGCGCAGAGGCTGACATCAAGGTCCTGACACTTGCACAGTCAATTTCCTTCAAGGAAAAGACAATTTCAACAAGAGTCGGCGTTGAAACTCTTGTTACAGCAGTAATGAACCCCGCAACAGCAGATGAGGAGATCGAATGGACATCTTCAAACCCGGCAGTTGCAACCGTTGCTTCAAATGTAAGCGGCGCTTTCTCAAATGAGCAGACAGCAATAGTAAAGGGTATAAAAACAGGCAGCGTTATCCTTACCGCAAGAGCTAAGAACTCAGGAAGAGAAGCAAATATCACCTGTAATGTCACAAAGAAGATAGATGCGGCTGATATTACTCTTACAACACAGAACGGTTCTGAAATCAAGAGTATCATTAACAATGAGACTATAAGCGTATTCGATCAGAAAACTATCAAGATCGATGCTTCTCTTGTTTCAGCAGACGGAACATCTCCTGATGATTCTATCGTATGGACAGTTCTCGGCAACGGCGAAAATAACGGTGATTACGTTACGATCGACGAGGAGACCTCAAGCTCTATCACTATCACAGGCTTCGCAAGAGGTACTGTAACAGTAAAGGCAGCGTCAAAGAATAATTCCAGCATAACAAAATCCTTTAATCTTGAAGTGCTCAAGAAGGCTACAAAGGGTACTATCATCAACAATGAAAGAGAAGACAAGAAGGTCAACAAAAATCTTAATGTCGGAACAACTCTTTCACTCGGCGGAGATATCGTTATCGAAACAAACCATCCGTATGACCATGATGACAGAGTAGCACACTGGAAGTCAAGCAATACAAAGGCTATCGAGATCGATGACAGCGGTTATCTCAGAGTTGTAGGCAACGGCTCTTCAACTATCACAATGATAACTGAGTCAGGCTATTCACTCAGCACTCAGCTCACAGGCTTCACAACATCGTCTGTTACTATCGGCGGTGTTACAACCTCAACAGACGGTTCACTCCCGACTGCCACTATCACTCTTAACAAACAGATGACCGGCACAAAGGCTCTCAGCGTTACTGTCAAGAATGAAAAGGACAATTCTGTAAGTGACAGACCTGTTCAGTGGACATCAAGCAATGAAAACGTCGTAACAGTTGATGAAAACGGTAAGCTTACAGCTCACAACATCGGTGATGCAACTGTTACAGCAAAATCAGGCAACAAGTCTGATACCTGCATAGTCTATGTTGACTATCCTCTCGGAAACGCAACAGTTGAACTGGGCAGCGTTACATATTCTCCGCTCGTTCAGTCATATGAGCCTGAGATAAAGGTGTATTATATAAGCACCGAAAAGGATATCCTCGGCAGAACAACTACTGAGACTATCTACCTCGAAGAGGGTACAGATTATACTCTTGAGTTTTCAAACAATACAAAGGTCGGTCAGACAGCTACTGTAAAGATCACAGGTCTCGGAAGCTATGCGGCTACTGTTACAAAGACCTTCAAGATCACTGCAAGACCTATCAATGATGTAGAGGTTGTTCTTGATCCCATCAACGATCAGGAGCTTACAGCAGAAAACAAGAAGGCAGGCGGTGCAAAGGCTACTGTAAGTCTCAGCCACTTTGGTCAGGCACTTACAGAAAATGTAGACTATACGCTTACATATACAAACGCTTCTGTTCCCGGAACTGCTACTGTAAAGATCACAGGCAAGGGCAATTATTCCGGAACAACAACAGGAACATACACAGTTTATTGCAACCATACAGACAAGACTCTTTCTTCACACAAGACAAAGGCTACCTGTAAGCAGGAAGGTATTGATGTCTATAAGTGTGACGTCTGCGGACAGACATCTGAAGAAAAGCTTCCGCTCGGAGATCATAATTTCGTCAAGAGCACAGTTGTTAAGCCTACATATGATGAAGAAGGCTATACTCTCTACAAATGCTCCGTATGCGGCGAGACAGAAAAGAGAGAGTTTACTCCTGCACTCAGCAGAACAGCTCTTTCAAAATGCACTATCACACTTGATAAGGAAGTATTCACAGAATCATCAAGTGCACAGAAGCCAAGGGTAACGGTAAAGAACGGTTCATCAACTCTCAGAGAGAATACCGACTATACTCTTACTTACTCAAATGCAGAAAGCAAGACTCACGGAAAGTATACCGTAAAGATCGTTGGTATCGGCGGCTATACAGGAACAGTTACAAAAACCTATACTATTGAGAAAAAGAAGATCGTGGCAACCTCCATCACTCTCAATAAGACAAATGAAAAGCTTGAACTGTCCAAGACACTTACTCTTACAGCTACCTTCAACCCGACAAATACAGACGACAAGACTCTGACCTGGACAAGCTCTGATACATCAGTAGCAACAGTTGCAAACGGTAAGGTAACAGCTAAGAAGGTCGGCACAGCAACAATTACAGCAAAAACAACAAATAACAGATCTGCTAACTGCAAGATCACTGTTATTCAGCTTCCCACATCAGTCAAGCTTTCCAGCACAGCAGTAACACTAATGGCAGGCTCTTCAGCAGATGTAACGGCTACTATCGCTCCCGCAACTGCAACAGAAAAGACCCTGACATGGACAAGCTCCAATATGACAGTTGCAACTGTAGCAAACGGTAAGATCATGGCAAAGAGCGCCGGAACATCTACCGTTACAGTCAAGACTTCTAACGGTAAGACAGCAAGCTGCAAGGTTACTGTAAAGGCAGCTCCCACAGCTATCAAGGTTTCCAGCGCAGCACTTTCACTCGGCGTAGGCGAAACATATAACCTTACAGCAACAATCACTCCGTCAAATGCATTTAATACTGTCACATGGACAAGCAGCAGTGCTTCAGTTGTAACAGTAGCAAACGGCAAGCTTACAGCTAAGAAGACAGGTACTGCAACAATTACTGCTAAAACTGCAAACGGCAAATCTGCTACCTGCAAGGTAACAGTAAAGGCTGCTGCATCAAGCGTCAAGCTCGATAAGTCATCAGTTACTATCGGTATCGGCGAAAGCTTCACAGTAAGCTCTATCATTCCTTCAAATGCTGCGGCTGCTACAAGAACATATTCTTCAAGCAACAGCTCAGTTGTACAGATGACAAGAACTAACTGGGTAGGCGTATTCAAGGGCGTGAAGGCAGGTACAGCTACTGTAACAGTCAAGCTCCAGAACGGTAAGAGCGCTAAGTGCACAGTAACAGTTAAGCCTGCTGCAACAAGCGTTAAGCTTGACAAGACAGCTGTTACTATCGGTGTCGGCGAGACATATACAGTAAGTGCTATTATCCCTGCAAATACAGCAGCTGCTACAAGAACATACAGCTCAAACAACAGCTCAGTTCTCCAGATGACAAAGACAAACTGGACAGGCAGCTTCAAGGGTCTCAAGACAGGTACAGCTACTGTAACAGTCAAGCTCCAGAACGGCAAGACAGCTACATGTAAGGTAACAGTCAAGAAGGCTCCCACATCTGTCGGTCTTAATAAGACTACACTTAATATGAAGGTCGGTCAGACAGCAACTCTCAGTGCGACTATCGCAAGTGATGCAGGCTGCGCTACACGTACCTTCAGAACAAGCAATGCTTCTGTTGTCAAAATGACAAAGACAAACTGGACAGGTACATTCAAGGCTCTCAAGAAGGGCACAGCTTATGTAACAGTCCGCACCTATAACGGAAAAGAAAAATCCTGTAAGGTAGTTGTCAGCTGATAACATCCTTTATCAGACTTTCTGATCTGTAAAAAACGAAAGGCATCGTCACGGTATCCCCGGGACGGTGTCTTTCTTTGCATTTGCAGTGCAATGACGTCAACAGTTAACGAAATTTAAAGTTTCGCCCGCCTTTTCAAAGGCGGCGGGGTCCAGGGGTACGGGTGTCCGGTGGACACCTCTGCCGCAGGCGCCCAAAGGAAGTGCCCTCCGGGGTGCAGAAGCACCGACCGAACCGGCAGGTGAGACCGGCGCCCCTGGTCGCACTCCGCAGAGTGCGAAATCCTTTGCATGAGAATCCCTCGTGCCGGGGGTGAATTCAAAAACAGTCCGGTGAAAACCGCTGCTGCTTTGTATATGTTAAAGAAAAATGCCGGATTCTATTGTAAAATTATGTGTAATGTGTTAGAATTTTATTAGTAAAATAAACTTCCCATACCGTTTTACTGTTCAATCCAAGTATTAATCGTACTTTCAACAACTTTGGTTGTTTTCTTTCCGCCGCCCGCCTCCGGCGGGCGGCAGAAAGAAAATGCCTGATAATAAGCCAACTATTTCGACAGTATAATATCAAGTGGGAAGTCTGAGTTAATAACGCTCAGCGTATTTTGCTTTGCCGACCGATGGGATATTTATGTGCTTTTCAGTACACTGCCGTCGGTACACACTGCAATATCATACGGAAAGCTGTGGAGGTCGTTTGAATGATAAAATTTGAAAATGTAACAAAAACCTACAACAAAACAGTAAAAGCTCTTGATGATGTAAGCTTCAATGTAAAGGGCGGTGAGATCGTCGGCTTTATCGGTCCCAACGGCTCAGGAAAAACTACTACCATGAAGCTGCTGACAGGTATTATCAGAGCAGACAAGGGAAAGATCACTGTGGGCGGATATAATATCCGTGAGGATCCGATCAAGGCAAAGCAGTCCATAGGCTATATTGCCGACAGCCCTGATATGTTCCTCAGACTCAAGGGGATCGAGTTTCTGCAGCTTATCGCAGATATCTACAGGGTCCCGGAAAAGGACAGACGGGAAAGAATTGAAAGGCTTTCTGAAAAATTCGGTCTGACAGATGCTCTTGCATCTCCGATGATGAGCTATTCTCACGGTATGCGTCAGAAGATGATGGTTATTGCTGCACTTCTGCATAAGCCGCCGGTATGGATACTTGACGAACCGATGATAGGTCTTGACCCGAAATCCGCATTTGAACTCAAGCAGCTGATGAGAGACCATACAAAAGAGGGAAATGCCGTGTTTTTCTCGACCCATGTTCTTGAGGTGGCTGAAAAGCTTTGCGACAGGGTTATCATAATAAAGAACGGACATATCCTGTATAACGGTACCCTTGAGGAGCTTGAAAAACAGAATAAGAATAAATCACTTGAAAATATATTCCTGGAGCTGACTGAAAAATGAAAATGTATTTAAGACTTGTTTCGGCTCTGATACAGGGCGTTGAGCCGAGTGATAAGGAAAAAAAGCGCAACAAGGTGTTTTATGTCGTGATGAGTATTATCGCCGGCTTCGGAATAATGCTGCCTATGACCTTCTTTGTTGGCGTGATAATCTATGCTCTGACAGGCTCGCTGAAATCACTGGAGCTTGGAACAGCACAGAACGGCGTACAGCTTTTTCTTCATCTGATATCAGCCTTTTCGTTTGTTTTCGGACTTAATGTAATATTCTCCGTTTTCTATTTTTCCGGAGATATAGAAAATCTGCTGCCCCTGCCGCTGAAGCCGTATCAGATAATCGGCTCGAAATTCACAGCCGCTCTGATAAGCGAAAGCGTGATGGAGTTCCTTGTTATTATCGCAGCGCTTGCAGGCTATATAATAGGCGGCGGTATGCCGGTTTATTCATGGCTTGTGGCTGTGATAGGTATGCTGACCCTTCCGGTGATTCCGCTTGTTTACTGCGGAATACTCTGCATGATCGTCATGTATTTCACAAGGTTCGTTAAAAATAAGGATACTGTTAATAAGATCACCGGCGTTTTTACCTTTGTGGTCATTGCCGGTATAGTATTTCTTATTTCACGCAGCGGCTTTGATACAAATGAGCTTATCAAGGCTATGTCAAGCCCTGATAATGCGGTGCTTGGCGTAATGAACTGTATTTTCCCTCATATACAATTTCTTGTAAATTCGATGGAGCTGGCTTCCTTGTGGCAGATTCTTGTCTATCTTGCAGTCAATGCCGCAGCGGTCGTTGTTTTCATGCTGCTTGCTCAGGTGCTTTATTTCCCCAGCGTTATCGGTATCGGTCAGGGTGCGGCAAAAAGCAGGAAAAGCTCTGCGGCGCTGATCGCAAAAATGAAAAAGCACAGACCGAGCCTGACCTATCTTTCAAAGGAGCTGAAGCTTCTTATCAGAACTCCGGCGTATTTTACAAACTGTTTTATGATAAACCTGATCTGGCCGATATTCCTTTATCTTATCGTTGTGATGCAGGGACAGACTAATTTTCTTGAATCCTTTATCTATGGCATACACAGCGGAAATGAAGAAACGGTGCTGCTTTTCATGCTTGGGATCGTCGCAGCCTCGGTGCTTGTGACTGCGGTGAACTGTATTGCTTCCTCGGCGCTTACAAGAGAGGGAAAGCATTTTGCCTTTATAAAATATATTCCCCTGCCGTATATTGCTCAGATAAATGTCAAGGCGCTTGTAAGCATTATAATCAGCGGCAGCGGTATGCTGATATATGTTATAGCTGCCTGCATCTGGCTCAGGACCGGTATCAAATTCACACTGTTCTGCTGTTTGCTCAGCCTGTTTTCTGTTTCCTTTGCTACTTATTTCGGCATATATATGGATTCGGTCAACCCGAAGCTTATCTGGGACGATGAGCTGAATGCCCTCAGAGGAAATTATAATATTTTCTTCAATATGGCAATGGCGATCGTGATCGCTGCTGCAATATGTGCCGGCGCATATCTTCTTTTCACATTCACAAGTCTTGGTGCTATCATTATACTTATTATGCTGTTTACACTTATAATGATACTGAATGCGGTAAGCTATCTTCTTTGTTATTATAAAGCAACAAAAAATATTGACAATATGATGATTTAGGTGTATAATACTATATAAGTATAAGTGTAGGTGTATCCATGTGATTATCCTTCAGACTTTTCTCATGCACTGCGCAGCGGCGCAGTGGTATGAACGTATTTGAACAGAGGTGTTTCCGATGCCGTTTATTAATGTAAAGGTCAATACTGAGGTTTCCGCAGATAAGGAAACAGAGATCAAAACCGCTCTCGGCAGTGCCATCAGCTGTATCAGAGGAAAAAGCGAAGCATGGCTTATGGTCGGGATCGAGGATAAGTGCAGACTTTATTTCAGGGGCGACGGACAGACTCCGGCAGCGTTTGTTGAGGTAAAGATATATGGTTCGGCAAGCAGAGCTGAATATGATGCACTTACCGCAAAAATAACAGAAATAATTTCATCTGCTCTCGCAGTTTCTCCGGACAGGATCTATGTAAAATATGAGGAGGTCCCGAACTGGGGATATAACGGTCATAATTTCTGAAAGTTGGTGTAAATCAAAGGAAAACAGAGTCTCTTTTTCAGAGTATCGGCAGGACGAAATATGAATGTTTCATTCAAATTTTAACAAAGCCTGATTTTTCTTAATAATTGTTAAGCTCTGAAAACCGCATGAACATCAGGTTTTTTGAGGAAGCTTAAAGAAACCTTAAAAAAATTCAATGTTATAATAATAATTAATTAACAATAATCTAACAATTTGTTACCACATTAAGCCCAAGCTGATGATATAATAAAATCAAATCAAATACTTCGAAAGGCAGTGAAATACATGGGCAGGACATCCAGTAAAGATTCAGCCAATTCATTTGAAGATTATTTCAAACGTGCCACAAGCCCGATGATGACACTGTTGCTTTTGAACGAAAAACCGATGTATGTTTATAAGCTATCGCAAGAGCTTGAGCGTCGCAGTAACAGTACCTATAAAATGAATTTTTTATATCCTGTGCTTTATCGTTTGCAGCAGCAGGGTTACGTGACAGAGTATTCTCAGGAAATTACCGAAAGCCATCGTACCCGTAACTATTATGCGATCACCGATGAAGGAAAGGAATACCTCAGGTTCATGCTTGCTAAATATAGAGAGTTACTTAAGGTCGTTGATACAGTAATTGAAAGCAATGGCGAAGTAGACACCACTCTGCCGGTGGAATAAGGGCAGAGCACCAAAATTGATTATGACTGCAGCAACTATAAAAAAACAGTCGTCCGTAAAAGGGCGGCTGTTTTTTTACCTGTATGGCTGAATAACAGAAGTATCTGAGGATAATAATATTTTTAGCGTAAAGTCATAAGGTGTTGCATTTGCAACATTGTTTTACCGGTTAAATGCATTATACTTTAATAAGAAAGATAATGTGAAGGTACATGATAAAAGCCTGTACCGGTGGGGGAGATTAAGGAATAACTGTGCAGACATGCCCCTTGGCTCCCTGAAAAATATACATGGACGGAGGATAAATATGTCAGTTTCAAACATCAGAAAGGCAGCCATCATAGGCTGCGGATTTGTAGGCTCGGCGTCGGCATTTGCGCTTATGGAGAGCGGCTTGTTTTCAGAGATAGTTCTGATAGATGCGGATCCCGGAAAGGCAGAGGGAGAGGCGCTTGATATCAGCCACGGTCTGCCGTTTGCAAAGCCCATGCAGATCTATGCAGGAAGCTATGAGGATATCAATGATGCATCAATAATAATCGTTACAGCCGGTGCTGGTCAGAAGCCTGGGGAGACAAGGCTTGATCTTGTTCATAAAAATGTCGGAATATTCAAAACCATAATACCGCAGATAACAGCACATAATAACAGCGGAATACTGATGGTTGTTGCAAATCCTGTGGATATTCTGACATATACAGCGGCAAAGCTCAGCGGATTCCCGGAGAACAGAGTTTTCGGTTCGGGCACGGTACTTGACACAGCAAGGCTGAAATATCTTCTCGGAGAGCATCTCGGCGTTGATAACAGAAGTGTTCATGCATTTATGATAGGTGAGCACGGCGATACGGAGATAGCCGCATGGAGCAGTGCAAATGTATCGGGTATTCCGCTCAACAGATTCTGCGAAATGAGAGGTCACTTTGATCATATCTCAGCGATGGAACGAATTGCTGATGATGTAAGAAACAGCGCTTACAGAATAATCGAAAAGAAAAGAGCTACTTACTATGGTATAGCTATGTCGGTAAGACGTATCTGCGAAGCTATTGTAAGGGATGAGAAGTCAATACTCCCTGTGTCAAGCATACAGAACGGAAATTACGGTATTGAGGATGTTGCGCTGAGTATGCCTGCAATAGTAGGCAAGGAAGGAATAGAAACGACTGTTCCGATCAAGCTGAGTGAATATGAAGAAGAAGCACTCAAAAAATCTGCTGCAACGCTCAGAGCTGTTCTGGATGATGTCTTTGAAAAATAAATGAAAAATGATTCCGGCAGGCTGCACTCTGCTAAGACTCAGCCAGCCTGCCGGGGTTTACATGAAAAAGAATAATTTTATCACTGACCGAAAAAATTTGCAATATTACTTGACAAATCGGGATTTATGTGGTAATATAATACTCGCACTGAAAATATTATAAATATAGGGGTATAGCTCAGTTGGTAGAGCAGCGGTCTCCAAAACCGCGTGCCGAGGGTTCAAGTCCTTCTGCCCCTGCCAAATGAAAGCAGTAAGGTAAGGAGTTCTGTCTTCTTACCTTGTTGCTGTATAATTCGCTCGATTATCCTCCGATAAGGGAATAATCTGATTATACCTTTATCCTGATGTTGGGTGCTGTCGGGTACTCGCCGGTGGTTTCACCACATCGTATTAAACAGGTTTGTCAGCCTTACCAAGTAGTCAAGGTAGCAACAGAATGGCACTCTGTTGGCTCGCTCGACCAATGAGGTTTGGCGTCGTGGCAAAACTGTTATGATACCGTTGTATTTTCGCTTGTGTTATGTATTCAGTTGTGGGTGCAATACTTAGTATTGCAAAGAACAAGTCACAGGTCAGATCTGTGCATTGCTCTTGTGTCGGCACACAGGCAACAGCCTATGCACTGACATAAAAGCAAGTGTAACAAAAAGAAATATGCCAAGCCAATACCGTTCTATCTACACGCAAGAAGGCATTGACTTGACACAATTTATCCAAAAGGCATAAAAAGCCTGTTTGGGCATCAGAAAATCGTCAGAGGTAGGTTCAGTACCTTTGCGAGTCAGCCTGTCGTTTAATTGCGAGTTAAGCGATGGGCTTTTGGTGTTTACTTTTTAACTAACATTTTTATCATACAGCATCATTTTTTGTTTGTCAATACAAAAAATGCTTTTTAATGATTTTTTTATCGTTTCTATGTAAGCCACTGACAACTATTCCCTATTGAGCAATAGTTCAAGAAGTCAACAGTTCGGAACAAGACAAAGCTTCTTGCCCTGCTGTTGGCTTCTTTTTTATGCCTTTTTTCCGTCAGGAGAAGAATACTACTCATTCTCTGTTATATCGGGCTTGTATTCAAGTAGATCACCGGGCTGTATTTCAAGCATTCTGCAAAAGGCTTCTATATTTTCCCACGATACAGGTTTACCCTCACGGAGCTTTTGAAGCGTTGATTGGCTCAACAGCTTATCATTCTTGATACGGTATGTTGAGTAGCCCTTGTCTTTCAGGGCTTGAAGCACGTTTATTTTATATACCATTCCCATTCGATCACCCTCCTATATATTTCTTTAACAATTGTAGCATAGAATATGAACGATTACAAGTCTATATTTTGAACAAAGCATCATAAAACTATAACCGATTATTCGTTCAGGCTGTATATTGAATATGAACAATATATCGGTTATAATAGTAACTGTAAGGATAAAACAAATTCTTACCAACATACAAATGGGACTTCAAGTCCCACTTCACGAAAGGAGATAACGGCTGA